>CALVSZ010000010.1 GCA_944359705.1 uncultured Bacilli bacterium
CATACATTTAGACATACAAGAGCAGTTCATTTATTAGATAAAGGTGTGAATATTGTTTATATACAAGAATTGCTTGGTCACGCATCAATAAATACAACAATGGAATATGCAAAAGTTATAGAAAAAGAAAAATTTGAAGCTATAAAAAAAGCTAATCCACAAATAGACGACCAATTATCTGATTGGAATGATAATGCAGATTTACTGAACCAATTATTAAGTTTATAACCGTTATCAGTGAAAAGTCAAAAAGAAACCCTTTGTGTATAAGGATTTCTTTAATTTTTCTCTGATAATACAAAATCTATGATAACGTATAAGGATTAGATGATGAGCCATCTCCTCCTGTGATTAGGACAACGGCTTTTAAAAATAAAGTTGGATAAGTAGAATAAGGCATACCAATACTGTATACTGTTGTTCCATAGTAATCAATATAACCCGATGGTAAAATATAAAATACATATTGACTTTGATTCTTAGTTGTATTAGGATTAATTGTCCACTGTATATTGCTAGTATCTTTTAGCCATGATGAATCGCGACAAATTGTATCCCAATTATATCCTGCTTTATTACAAACAGAAAAATCTCCACTATACATGTAATCTGACGGATTAATTAATCCAATTTGTCCCACCCAATTATAACTTGAAACAGAGCTTGTAGTTGTTCCTCTTTCAAAACTATAATAATTGTTAGCAAATAAATTTTTATACGTAGAACTACCTCCTAAATACCAAAGTGAATT
The DNA here is from genome assembly GCA_944359705.1 of uncultured Bacilli bacterium. GTDB lineage: Bacteria > Bacillota_I > Bacilli_A > RF39 > UBA660 > CALVVX01. Next base: position 752 of record CALVSZ010000010.1, read on the forward strand.
ATTTATAAAATTTTTAGCATCATTATTTAATCCTATTGTAGTAAAATCACATGTAGTAAGATTACCTATATAACATTGACCTATAGTTTTATTATAATATGCTCCTTCATTTAATAATTCTTTCATATCTGAAGAAGACCAATTATTAGATAAATCATGATCCCAAGAATAATTACCTATACTCTCACTTCTTATTATTTTAACTCTTGTTTCTGTTTTACCTGTTCCATCATCAATATCTTTAAATACGCCAATTATTCGCCATAATTCATTATTAAATAATACATAGTTATTGGGGTTTGCTCCATAATAACGAATATTACCTCCATCTAAACTACTGGTAGTTCCTCCTAATCTATCATTCATAAGTCCTACGGAAGTAGCATAGCTATAATTTATATTATTATTAGTAATTGTAGTCTTACTTGCATTATTATATAAATCTGTAATATATTCTGTTGCTAAAACACTTTCTTCATATATTTCCGTAATCAAATTTCTATTCGTAGGTAAATTTAAACTACTTGTCTCAGAATATCCTACTCCAACATTTATTACTATATTAGAACTACTTTTATTATCTATTACAAATAATACTTTAGCATTACTTCCTCTAGTAAGTTGTCCTAATGTATCACTAGTTGTATCTTCACTTTTCCCTATTACTATATCATCATTTATAGAATTAGGATTTATCATCTCATACCATACTCCATAATATAAACTATTATCTGTATTATTATTTACGGTATACTCTATTACTTTCTTCTCTTTACTTTTAATAGTTAATCGTTCATACTCTACTATTTCTGATTCTGTTAGTAGAGTTGATGCACTTAAACTTACTATATCATTTGTCTCTACACTAGAGGTAAACATTGCATATGTAGAATACACACTTAACGATATTAATCCTAGTACAATTAACCCTAATAAATAATTCTTTTTCATAATTCCTTAACTCCTTCTTAACCACAAAAAAACTATAGTAAAACTTTTCTAGTTTCCTAGAAGTCTACTATAGTTATATTTATTTACTATATTTTTTGTTAACTTATAAGTAAGCTTATACCCCCCCCCTAATTTACAAACGGTTAATTTAATCTTACATTTATTCATAATATACCACCTTTCTTTGTAAATTAGTGAGTTTTAACATCTACTTATTACATTATTAATATAACATAAATAGTAATAGTTATCAATAGAAAAAGAAAACTTAATCCAAGTTTTCCATTTCTATATATTGTGATTTTTTATTAGATAAAGTTAATAGAAAGTCTTTATTCCTAGCAATTATTTCTCTTATTTCCCTAGCAGTTTGACCAAAGTAATTTTCTCCACTAGATGGTATTCCATAAGCATATATTCCTAAAGAATTAGCAATATATAAAGATCTATATAAATGATATTTTTGAGTAATTATAATAGATTTATTTATATCATAAACATTCTTTAATCTATATATACTATCATAAGTAGATAGTCCATAAATATCTACAAGTATATCTTCTTCAGGAATACCATTATTTATTAAGTATTCTTTCATTTTAGTGGTTTCATCATAATCTTTATGTTCTGAGTCCCCACTTACAACTACCGTTTTTATATCTAATTCATTATATACTTCAATCGTTTTATCCAATCTATCTTTTAACATTAAACTAAGTCTACCATCATCATATACTTTAGCACCAAGAACTATTATAGTATCTACATCTTTTACTTCATCTGTATTCTTTATTTTATCCATAACCGTATATTTAACATAATAGTTTATTCCCATTACATATACAAAAGTTGTTAATAAGATTATGCCTAATATAATTAATATTTTCTTATATGTTTTCATCTCTTATCTGCTCCAATATATTATCTTTTTTTATCTTACTAGAAGCATATAACATTGATAGTAAGATTATGATAAATACTGATATAACGGCAATTATTATACTAGTCCATGGAATCATAAATCCATTAGATACTACATCGGCCATTGTTTTATATATTAAATATACTACAAATAATGATACGGGAAGAGCATATAATAATGATTTAAGTCCAAAGAATAAACTTTCAAAATATAATATTTTATTAAATCCTTTTTTAGTTAAGCCAATACTTCTAAGAATTGAAAACTCTTTCCTACGAAGGGCAATACATGTATTAATTGTATTAAATACAGAAGTAACTCCAATTAAAGTAACTAAACTAATAAATCCATACATAAGTATTTTTATTACTAATAATAAATTCTTTTGCATTTGCATACTAGTGGTTAAATTAGTATAATGTCCAGCATCTGTAGCATTTATTTTTTCCCCAATTTTATCTAAATTAGTAAAGTTATCAGCCCTAATAGCTATTTGATAATCATCTAAAGCACTTGTATTATTATTTTCTGGATAAAAATCAATTGAATTATAATTATTATATAAATAATTAAACGTTTTTTCATTTACTATTACTTTTATACCTGGATATCCTTCAAACACTTCTAATAATGATGATTCTTTATTAGCTATATATATATTATTTAAATTATTATTACAAGCAGATTCTATAACACTTTTATCAGTTGTCATAGTGTAATAACTTCCATATTCAGGATCTTCTACTTCTACATAATAATCTTTTAAATCACATGCTTTAATAGTAGCATTGTCCTTTAACATATTTACTTTATAATTTTTTCTATTTCCATTATTGTATACTACAGTACTAATTGTATTATAAATAATAATCTTATCTTCATTAAGTCCTAATTCTTTTAAATATTCATTATAACTTTTATCATCTAATTTAATTAAATTTACATAATCATAGTCAACTTGTTTTAATTCTTCATCATACATAAGTTTATATAATTCTTTATATTCATCAGTATACATATCTTTATCTATTTTTAAATCAATAGTAGATAAAGTATATTTAGTAAAACTATTTATATCTGGTGAATGTAATAATTCATCTACTAATTTATCAAATTCTTCATTATCATCATATTTATATACCATAATATCAGTATCATAAGTACCTAACATTTCTTCAGCACCACTTGTAGTATAGTCTAAGAAAGCCGAAAATGATATAAATAATACAATACTTATAAATAAAGATATTATTGTTATACGATATTTCTTTTTATTTCTTTTAATATTTTTAAGAGCAAGATCTCCTTCTACTCCAAATATTTTCTTAATAAGTTTATTTGTTTTAACCTTCTTACCTTTAATTTTTATATCATCATTTTGTCTTATTGCTTCAATTGGAGATACTCTACTTGCACTTCTAGATGGAATAAATGCTGATAATAATATTACTACAGCCATAAATAAAATTGGAATAATTATATAAGTTAAATTTACGGTTAGTTCTAAATTATATTCAAGCATGCCCTTTAGTAAATTATTCATAATCATTATAACAATACCTATTCCAATGAAAGCACCAAGAAGTCCTAAAATAATTCCAATAGATCCCACTATAAAAGCTTCAAAAAATACAGTATGTGATAATTGTTTTTTAGTTGCACCAATACTTGAGAATAATCCAAATTGTTTCTTTCTTTCCATTACAGATATTGCAAAAGAGTTATAAATAACAATTATGCATCCAATTGATACAAGTGCTAACATTATTGATAAAATAGACATAATCATATTATTGATATTGCCATATCTACTCTCTCCATACATTGCAAGTAAAGAGTCATTATATATTATTTTATCTTTAGAATAATTTATTTTATCTGCTAAAGCTTCACTTCTATTAATAATATTTTTAGTTTTATTAAAAGTTAAATAAAGGTTAGCATTATTACCAATATCATTATTTAAAGTAAATACTGAGTAACCACAAGCACTATAATTTTCATAATTACTTCTTTCTACAATACCTACGATTTTATATGTTTTACTACCTATTATATCAAGAGTTTCTCCATCCTTATATTCACTATTTTCTAAAGTAGTTACTCCATCCACTTTTCTTGTACCATAAGTTAATGTAATAGAGTCTCCAACATTATAGGTAATGCCCCCATTTGATTTAATATGTTCTGATATTACTATTTCACTATCATTCTTGGGAAATACGCCTTCAACAAGCTTTAATTCATTAAAGTATTCTTTATTAACTCCTAAGATAGCTAAATATGGTTTATATTCGTTTTCACTATCTATCTTACTAAAACCTATTTTATTTTCATAAAAATATGTATATTCATCACTTTTTATTTTATTAAAATCATCTTTATTAATACCTACAAATTCCGTATGATAACTACCATTGTAACTAATTATTTCTTTTATCATATAGTCACTAAAAGTAGAAAATAATAGTCCTATTCCTACCATTAAGGAAGTAGATAAAATTATTCCAATAATTGTTACAACTGTTCTTTTTTTATTTAAAAGTAAATGTTTTATTGTAAGTTTATTTAGTATTTTCATCTTTATTTGCCTCATCACTTACTATTTTTCCATCATTAATAGTAATAATTCTACTTGCATATTTTGCTAAATTAATATCATGCGTTATCATAATAATTGTTTGATTATACTTAGTATTAGATAATTTTAATAAATCAATTATTTCTTTACTTGATTTAGAGTCTAGGTTTCCGGTTGGTTCGTCTGCTAATATTATATCTGGTTTAGCCATTAGAGCACGACCAATACTAACTCTTTGTTGTTGTCCCCCTGATAGTTCATTAGGTAAGTGTGATACTCTATCTTTTAGTCCTAATATATCTATTAATTCATTTAAATATTTTTTATCTACTTTCTTACCATCTAGTAAAACTGGTAATGTCATATTCTCACTTACATTCAATATTGGAATTAAGTTATAAAATTGATAAATAAGCCCTACTTTTCTTCTTCTAAATATAGCTAAGTCATTATCATTTTGTTTAAAAACATCAATCCCGTTTACAATAACACTTCCACTTGTGGGTCTATCTACGGCTCCTAGGATATGAAGTAGAGTACTTTTTCCAGAACCAGAAGCTCCTACTATTGCTACAAATTCCCCCGCATTTACTTCAAAAGATACATTATCTAAGGCTTTAACTAAAGTTTCACCTTTACCATAATTTTTACATAAATTTTTAACTTCTAATATTTTCATTTTATTTACCTACTTTCTTAAGTATTTCTTCTTTGGTTATACCTAACTTTTCTAACGAAGATATAATATTATTTATTTCTTGTATACCTTCTTCTATTTTTGCTTCTTTTACATTATCTATATTACTAGCTATAAATGTTCCTTTCGTAGATAAACTAGTAATAACTCCCTTACTTTCCAAAATACTATATGCTTTTTTTACCGTATTTGGATTTATTCCTAAATTACTAGCCATTTCTCTAATTGAAGGTATTTGATCTTTACTCTTTAAGATACCTAAAGCAACATACTTTTCTATTTCACTAACGATTTGTTCATAGATTGGAGTTCTACTACTATAATATAAGTTAATCATAATAATATTCCTCACTTGTATAGGCATCTTCTTTTATTTTATATTTATCTATAATTTCATTTATTTTATCTATATCATTAGTGTAATATCTATAAAACTTATCTTTACCATAATTAGCTACTTCTATAAACATATAATCTTTACTACTATCAACATTTGTATCTAAATTATTTTTAATATAATTATATAATTCTAATTCTCCTTCTCTTTCTATACTGTATCCTGATACATATAAATATAATTCATTAAAAGGATAATTAACTATATCTTCTTTTAAGGTTTTATTTTCTATTTCCATTATTTTATCTTTTATTATATTATTATCAGTAGTTATATAATATTTTTCTACTTCATGATTAGTATAACTATACATCTCAATATTTAATCCATTATCTACGTTTTCTATACTATTAGGTAAATGTTTACGACATAATTCAATTAATTCATTTCTATAATTTTCTTCTACTTTTAAATTACCTAACTTTACAGCATAAATATTATCATAGTCAATATCATTAATATATTCTTGAACTTTACTATTTTTACTAATAAGATTAATCATATATTCTATATCTTCAGGAGATACATTAAAAGTATAACTATATTCACGATTATCTTTTAATCTAAAATTAACTTTAATATATTCGTCTTCTGATAAAGTTCCATATCCTGTATGTGTAAGTAAATAATTAAGTGCTTCTTTATCTTCAAAATATATATCAAAAATTCTAGAATTATAGTTTCCTTTACTAACATTTTCTATATTTATGTATTTAATATCATCAACACTAAAGTTTTTATTATTCTCTAAATAAGTATCAAAGCCTTTCATTAATAACATAAATAGTGGTATATAAAATAATAATGTAAATATGTTTTTCTTTAAATAATTTATACCTTTTCTTGTTATTAAATCATAGATAAAATAGTAACCCACAATTATTACTAGTAAAATTAACAAAGATACAAAATCAAAGTATGATTCTCTTAACATTAAGTATACAAATGATAAGATTGGTACCATTGTTAAACATTTAACTATGTTATGAACCATTATGTTTTTAAATGATGTTTCACATACTTCCATCTTTCTTTTTAAGAATAAGAAGTAACCAATTACAATATAAATTAAACTTAATATAAATGTTTTTATTATCGATGTAGTATTATAAAAAATATAGTATGAACTACCATTAAATAGAAATCCAATTACAAAATTAGATGGCAATGTATAATTATAACTACTGGATTTTCTATTTAAATACATTGTATATTTGTTTTCTTTAGCTAAATTTCTGACTGTTGTTCCCACTCCATAATAATTATCTGGTACACATTCTTTATTATTACATTCAATTATATATTCACTATCATGATTAAGAGGAAGTGCATTACTAATAAATGCATGAGTAAATGGTACTAAAAATAAGATTAAAGCACTAACTGCAATACTAGTTATCATATTACCTGATATGCTTACTGCTATATTTGAAACAGTAAAGACAAATACATATGCTACTGTCCATAAGATAAAGTAATCTATAATCATACCTGTTGGAATTGTTAAATTAGAAAGTGTATTAGATAATATATAGATAAATATTGCATTTATCAAATTCATAAGTACAAGTATGGCTATACCCCCAATGGTATTAGTTATGAATATTGATTTTCTACTAATAGGCATAGAATTTACAAAGTCAACACTTCTTTTTTTAAAGACATATCCAAATAAACATATAGATATTACTATCGGCAGAATGAATATTCCTAAAAAATTAATTATAGATAAAACAGGTAATGTAATAACTTCATTAGAATGATTATTATCATTTAACATAAATAATATTAATATATTAATAATTGGTATTATTCCAATAAATACGGCAAGTGCCCCTTTTGATTTCTTTAAGTTTTGCTTTAAGTAATTAAAATTAAATAAATTTATTAAATTCATATCCTAAAGCCTCCATTTCATATATAAATATTTCTTCTAATGTAAGTGGTAAGTAATCTAATATAATTGGTTTTAATTTTTCTAGTTTCTTCTTACTTGTTTTATCTTCGTCTTTTATAATAAGAGTAGCCACACTTCCGTTTTTCTTATAACTAAGTACTTCAATACCCTTAAATGTTTCTTTATCATATTCTCCTTTTAAGCATATTTGGACTTTATACATATTTGTTTTTAATGTATCAATATCACTTTCAAATAATATACCACCCTTATATAAGAGTCCTAAGTTATCACATATATCTTCTAACTCTCTTAAATTATGTGATGTCATAATAATTGTTGTTTGCTTTTCTTCCATTTGTTTAGCAATTACTTTTTTCATAGTATTTCTAACTACTGGATCTAATCCATCAAATGTTTCATCAAAAAACATATATTTAGCATTTGTTGCAAGTGCACAAATTAAAGCACACTGTCTTTTCATACCTTTTGAAAATGTTGATACTTTTCTATTTAAGTCTAGATGAAATAAGTCTGCTAGTTCTTTTAAATAGACCATATCAAAATTCTTATATAGTGCTTCATAATATTTAGCAGTATCCATAAGGGTGTATGATGGATAAAAGAATAAGTCATCAGGTACAAAGACCATTTTTTGTTTTAAGTATTCATTATCATTAACTTCTTCTCCATCAATAGTTATATGACCACTATCAGGTAAAAAGATATTATTAATAAGTCTAAGTAATGTTGATTTACCTGCTCCGTTAGCACCCACAAGTCCGTAAATACAATTATCTTTTACTTCACAGTTTAAGTTATCTAAAACCTTATCTTTATCATAAGCCTTAGATAGTCCTTCAATTTTAATCATAATTTTTCCTCCATTACATTATATAACTGTACTAGTACAAATAGTACAATTAAATAATACAATATCTATAATATATTGTCAATAGAAAAAAAGAAAAAGATTTAACACATTGTGTAAACCTTCTTCATTATTCTTTTATATTGTTTATAAACAAAGGTAATATTTCCTTTAATTTTTCTTCACCTAAAACTTCTCTAAGTATGTATTTACCTTCTTTTTCTTCAACATATACTATTTTATAATTATTTTTAATATCTGTTTTTTCTTTATTAAGTTCTACGATATAATAATAGTCACAATTATCTTTATTTATTTTATCTATAATCAAATATTCTTCTTTATTTTCTAATGAAACAATATTATTAATTTCTATGTTCATCTAAATGCCTCCTTTATTTAACCAAATTGCCTGGTTGACTATTCAAGCTAATATTAGAATTAGGAATTGGAGGTAAATCTAAACTAGAACTTGGAAAAAAACTTTGACTTTGATTAGGCTTAGAAGGTGTTTCTACTTCTGGCCAAAAGAATCCTGTATTATTAGTAATTTTTGGTTTATCTTGAACTGTAGCTACTTTTCTTTCGGGTTTTAAATCTTGAATAAATGATTGATTACTTACTTGTGGTTCAAAAACAGGTTCACTTTTTGGTGGTAATGGTTCTTTCATTACTGGCGTTACAGGCTTAGTTTGTTCAACTGATGGGCTTTGAGCACCAGCATTATTTTCCTTAGGTTTTTTATCTAATTTAAGTTCTTCTAAAACCGGAATTAAAGGTGTTGTCTCCTCTTGAGTCAAGTCTTCAATTACTAACGGTTCTTTTTCAGAACTTTGAACCGGTAAAACATCATTTACAATTGGCGCCATAACAACAGTTTCTTCTAAATTATTAGTACTATGAGTGCTAGGAGTTTTTACATCTTGATGTTTCTTTTCAACAATTCCCAATGATTTTCCAACTCTACGCATTACACTATAGGCCTTCTTAAAAGCAAATGATAAACTATTTTTTTCTAAAGGATTAGAAACTTGAACAATTGTATATGGATCAATATCTACGTCTACCTCAGCATCTTCATTAGTATCAAAATCTAAAAATGCTTTTGTTTCTTCAGGAGTTTCTATCAAAGAAGGGCTATTTTCTTCTAATCTTTCCGATTGAGTATCCAAAGATTCATCTTCCACCATTTCTTCCTCATTATAAGTATCAATTAATCCATACTCTTCTAGAATAGTTAAAATGTCTCCTCTTTTATTTTTTTCTTCATATTCTTCTAAAATTGCCTCTTGTTCTTTAATTTTTCTATTTAACTCTTCAATGTTATTTATATTAATTCCTTCTAAAATTATAGTTGCCTTTTGAGTTTCAATTAAATTATAAATATTTTTTAAAGAATCATTTGCTGTAATTGAAAGATTTGCACGAAGCTTTTCTCTTTCACTTAGCACTTTATCCAAAGAATCTCTTTTTAACATTATATCTTCAAAAGTTATTTTTATATCTGATAATATTTTTAAAATTCTAAATAAATATTCTTTTTCTTTTATTTGATAATAAGCATTTCTAGCATCAGTTACATATATTCTATAATCGTTTTCTTCTTGCCCAGATATTCCAGCATTAAGTAAATTTTCTAGGGCCTTTTCAAAAGTATCTAATGTCTTTTTACTTTCTTCTAATTCAGGTTGAAGACTAGTTATTTCTGCATCGATATTTTCAATATTATTAATTCCATTATATAAAGTGTTTTGTGATAACAAATTTGAAAATTCTTTTAATAATTTTTCTTCTAAAACTTTATTATTATTTTCATCTTCCTGTTTTTTAGTTTCTGATGAATATAAAGATTGCCTTAATTGATCTAATTCTTTTCTTGTTCTATCTATTTTATCACTATTATTTAAATATTCACTAATATCATCTAAACGTTTTTTCAATTCTTCATAATCATTTTCTTCTGCAATAATAGGTAAATCAACAAGAATTGAATCAGTTAATTCTTTATACTCTCTCAGTAATAAATTCCTTGCATCTAATCTTTCTTTAATAATTAATGTAAGTTGTTCTAATCTTTTTTTCTCGCCTTCAATTGTATTTTCCGTTTTTAATAAAGATTCAATTTTTCCTTCATATTCCTTTTGATTAAACTCATCAATTTTTATAGTAACTTCTCTAAAACTATCCAAGGTATCTTGGGATACTTTTAATTTGTTTTTCTTAGTTAACTTTATATTCATCTTTAAAATATCATATAATCTTTCTTGCATAATCTGGTTATCAATATTTTCCATATTATCACCTCTTTATAATATTGTTATTCCATTTCAGGGAAAATCATATCATTTGTAAATATGTCTTCTTTATTATTGGTATCGTTATTTATTTTGTTTTTATTAACTAATTGTTCATCAACTTTTTTAGCCACTAGATTATCGTTATTTATAACCGGTATAGAAACTTTAGATGGATCTTTTTCTTTTTTCATCTCATCATAAATACTATCAAAAATATTATTTACGTTATTATTTGTTTTTTCAATATCATCTTCGTCATCGAAGACAATATCGTTTGGAACAAATATTTTTTTAGTTTTACTTTCAATTGTAGATATAGGAAGTTCTTTAGGTTCTTCTTTTTCTTCATTTAAATAGTCTGTTAATCTAGGTTTTAAAACAGAGTTATTTTGCACTTCTAAAATTTGTTTCATTCTCTCTTCTTGTTCTTTTTTGCGTTGTTCTTCTTGCATTTTTTGTTTCAATATAAGTTCTTGTTCTTTTTTTTCTTTTTCTCTTCTTGCTTCTTCAATTAATTCTTGTCTTCTTTTGATTTCTTCTTGTTTTTTAGCTTCTAATATTAATTGTTTTTGACGTTCTTCATACTCTCTTTTTCTTTGTTCTGCAATTATTTTTTCTTGTCTAATCTTTTCATTTTGAATTAATACATCTAAAACACTTTTAAATTCTTTACTATTATTTTCTTCATCTATTTTAGAAATTAAATTGTTATTATTTTCAATTTGTTTCTTAATTGTATTATAAGTTTTTACATCTTGCTCTTCTATTTTTAATGTATTATATTGTTTAGATACTTCTAAATAAACTAACTTATAAAAATTACTATTTGAAATATTATTTAATATATCGTTTATTTTTTCCCTTTTAGCTAATAATTCATCAAAAGTTTCTACTTTTTTATCATAAATTAGTATTAACTCTAATAGCATCTTTTTCTCAAAGCAAATATTATATTCACTATTAATTTCATTATACATATCACGGCATTCTAAAGCGTCAATATGATTAAAACTATTATTAGCAATATCTAAATTTTCTTTTGCCTTCTCAAGAGCATAACTTAATTCTTTAAATTGATTTTCTATTTCTAAATTATTATCCAATAATTTAAAAGCATCTATTGATGTAAAACTTTTATATAAAAGATCTATTAATTTCTTCTCTAATTCTTCATTTGCCCTATCATTTAAGCGTAATTTATTTAAACATTTTTTTTCTTTTTCTTTTAATTCTTCAGTTTCATTTGATAATTTTTTTCTTTCAACAGAATTCTTTTTATATTTATTAATAATTTGAATATTTTTCTTATACTTAGGAATTAAAGATTCCCCTAAGATTTCAGGACAATCAACTACTTTACCTGTAATCTCCATATGAGATTTTTTTCGTTCTTTAATATAAACTTGTCTTTCTTCTATCAAAGATACTAGTTTTTCTAGTCTTGATAGCTCTTCTTCAAGCAAATAAGTTTCTTTATTTGCTAGTCGATCATATTCTTCTATATAAACTTCATCTGTTGCATCTAATATTTTTTCTTCTATTTTATTTAATTCTTCTATAAAATCCTTTTTTTCATCATCTGTGCAATAGTTTAAACTAGATAATAACATATTGTATTGTTTTTGAAGTTTTATTATACTACGATTAGTATACTCTAGCATACAACCACCTCTATTTTAATTATATAAAATATTAAATAGATTTGTCAATTATTTTCCAAATAAACGCCTGTTTTTTGATTGTTATTTTACTATTTTTTCTTTTTTTTTAAAAAAAGGGTTGTCAAACATTATAAATTGTTATATAATGAATTAGCAAACAGAAATTTGCAATGTGCCTGAGTGGCGGAATAGGTAGACGCACAGGACTTAAAATCCTGCGAGATTCAACCCTCGTGTCGGTTCAAGTCCGACCTTAGGCACCATTTGTGGAGGAATACCCAAGTCTGGTTGAAGGGACCGGTCTTGAAAACCGGGAGGTCGCGAAAGCGGCGCAGGGGTTCGAATCCCTTTTCCTCCGCCACTTGTTTATATTTATCGCGGGATGGAGCAGCTCGGTAGCTCGTTGGGCTCATAACCCAAAGGTCGTTGGTTCAAATCCAGCTCCCGCAACCATGGTTCCGTGGTGTAGTGGTTATCACGTTCGCCTGTCACGCGAAAGATCGCGGGTTCAAGTCCCGTCGGAACCGCCATTATTTTGGCTTCATAGCTCAGTCGGTAGAGCAGAGGACTGAAAATCCTCGTGTCGCTGGTTCGATTCCCGCTGGAGCCACCAGTAAAAGAATATAGATCAACTTAGTGTTGATTTTTTTGTTGATATATTTTTTAAATAATATTATACTTATATTAAGAAATGGAGAATGAATTATGAAAAAAGAAAAAATTTATATAATTATTATTATTACTATTACTATTGCCCTACTTATAGCTATTATTTCGGTGTTTTTATTTACAAAAGATAATAAAATTAGTAAAGAGGTTGCTACCAATATAGCTCTTGATTATGCTAATATAGATAAAAAAGATGCTTCTTACATAAAATTAGAAAAGGATGATAATATTTATGAAATAGAATTTAATGATAAAAATTATAAATATGAAATAGAAGTTGATTCCAAAACAGGAAATGTAATAAGATATGAAAAAGATATTATTAGTAAATCCCCTATTTCAAATAATAATAATATAATAAGCGAAGAAGAAGCTATAAAAATAGCAACTGATTATTTAAATATTAAGATTGAAAATGTTTCTTTTACAAAAAATAAATTAGATTATGATGATGGAACATTTATTTACGAATTAGAATTTTATTATAATGATACTGATTATGAATTTAATATAAACGCTTATACTAAAGAAATAATTAATGTATCTATTGATAGCAATGATTACATCACTAATAACGGTGATAATTATATTGGAATAGAAAAAGCTAAAGAATTAGTAAAAAGCCATTCTAAAAAGGATAATATATTTTTTGTAAAAGCAGAATTTGATTTTGACAATAAAACACCAATATACGAATTAGAATTTTATGATGATAATAAAAAATATGAATATGAGGTAAATGCTAGCACAGGAAATATTATAAAATATGAAATTAGTAATATAGATTAAAGGACTATGAATTAAACATAGTCCTTTATTTATAAAACCTCATTTATCATGTCCAAAAAACGGAATTCATATCAATTTTTAGTTATCTTTTTATACTAATCACTTTTTAGGTCAAGTTTTAAAGTTTTGTGTCTAGTTGTAGCTAGTTGCCTATTTTCTATGTCATTTAAATTTAAACAGTTATCTATTCTTTGTATTAATCCTTGTAATGGCAATTCACCTTTAATACTTTTTATCATTTCTATTATTCTATTTTCTATTTGTTTAACAGTTGCCATATTAATTTCAAAATTATCAAAGTTAACATCTTCCTTAATTAAACTTTTATCTATAATATTTAAAAAAGAATTAACAAAATCTGCAATAATATCATCTCTATCTTTTTGGGCATTTAATATCGATAATAACATTTCTCTTGCTGTATTTAACAATATTGGGTCAATAGTTAAATCAAATTTAACACCTTTTCTAGAATAGAAATTAGCAAAAATTCCCTTTTTTCTATTAACACCAATTTTATAGATTCCATTGATTTTTCCGTTTCCCTTATGTGTATTAATGGTAATAGTTGCAATTTCTACGTTATTTTTTGTATCTAATTTACCTTCAAATATTACAGTTTTTTCTTCAACTTTTTTGGTAATTTTTATTAGTTTTGTTTTTTGATGAAAATCTTTTACTATTTCAATATTATCAAATCTTTCAGTTAAAACATTATCTTTTAAAGCCATTAAAAAAAACATATTTTGGTATTTTTGTATCCAATCGTTAGTTAATTGATCAAGTATAATTGATATATTAAAATCATTTAATAATACATTATAACTTGCATTATAACTAATTCTCCTAGGTCTTTTTTCAGTCTGATTTTTAATAGAATTTTTTTCCAAATAAATACTACCATCGTTATGAAATACTATTCTTCTAATAGAATTATTGGTCTTTATTCCATGCCAATAAATAGTACCAATATCACAATTATATTTATCACCAAGCACAATACTCTTTAATGGAATGCCGTTATATTTATCTGTTTTTGTCTCTTGATCTATCTTTGATATTTCTGAATCTAATTTTTCATTTTCCCAATGAAATCTATCAAAATATTCTTGTGGCAATACACAATCAACATATTCTTCCCACCACATTGCATTCCAACTGTTAATCGTTTCCTCTGCTTTTTGCATTTCTTCTAACACTTTTTCTATTGCCAACATTTGATTTTCACTATTTAAAAATACCATCACTTTCCCTCCTGACGTTTACTTATTATAACATAAAATTTCACTATTTCATACCAAAATACTGATATAAATGAAATAAGTATTACTATTAATAAATCTTTTATTGTTAATGCTTTTAATTTCAAAAATGTATTTAATGGTGAATATGTAATTATTAATATTCCTAATATCATTACACTATTAACTATTATCATTACTTTATCTTTTAATAATTTTTTTAAAGATACTAATGCATAATCATAATCACTAGAATTAACTTGAACTAAAAAGATATTAGATACCATAATAATTAATAATCCCATTGTTCTTGCTAATAATACATCTTTTGATAATAAATAATAATATGTTCCAAAAGAAGATATAAATATTATTAATCCTTGAATAAAGCTTTTTATTAGAGTTTTTCTACTTGCTATATTTTCTTTAATATCTCTTGGAAGTCTATTCATTATATTAGATTCAGCAGGTTGTCTTTCTAATACAATAGAACATGTTGGATCAATTATAAGTTCTAATAATACTACATGAAGGGGAAGTAACATTAATGATGTTGACGATACTCCAAAAAGTGGTGCAAATAATGATGATAGAGCAATAGGAATATGAATTACAAAGATGTATCCTACGGCTTTTCTTATGTTATCATATATTCTTCTTCCATCTTTGATAGTATCTACTATTGTACTAAAGTTATCATCCATAAGTATTAAATCTGATGCTTCTCTAGATACTTCTGAGCCTCTTTTCCCCATCGCAATACCAATATTTGCTTGTTTTAAAGCTGGAGCATCATTTACTCCATCTCCAGTCATTGCTACAATTTCACCATTTGCTTGAAATGATTTAACTATTCGCATTTTATGCTCAGGAACAACTCTTGAAAATATTGATACTTCTTTTATTTTTTCTTGTAACTCTTTATCTGACAAATTCTCTAACATATCACCAGTAATTATATTATTATAATTGTCCATGCCTATTTGCTTAGCAATGGAAGATGCTGTTATACCATTATCTCCTGTAATCATTACTACCCTAACTCCAGCTTTTTTACATAAAGCAATATCTTTTGATACAGTTTCTCTTGGAGGGTCTATTAGTCCTACTAACCCTACATAATTTAACTTTATATCTTTTAAATTATCTTCTATATCTTCTTCTTTTTGATATTCTCTAAAAGCTACTGCTATTACTCTCAATCCTTTTTCTTGTAGTTTAAGAAGATTATTTTCTATTTCTTTTTCATTTACATCACAAAGATTAATAATACTTTCGGGAGAGCCTTTAGCTGCTAATATAATTTTATTGTTCTTTTTCCAAACTGATCCCATAATTTTCGTTTCATCGCTAAATGGATATTCTTTTAGCTTTTCTCCATTAAATATATCAGTTTTGTTTATTCCTAACTTTTTAGCATACTTAAATATTGCTTTTTCCATCGGATCATAAGTTTGTTCTTCGGAAGATAAACACATTAATGTAGATAGTTCTTCTTCACTGTATTTATTAGTAATTACTTCTACTACTTCCATTTGATTTTTAGTAATTGTTCCTGTTTTATCTACACATAATACTGAAACAGCACCTAAAGTTTCTACCGAAGGAAGTTTCTTTACAAGAGAATTCTTTTTAGCAAGTCTCCATGCCCCCATTGATAAAAATATTGTAAGAACAACAGGAAACTCTTCAGGAATCATTGCCATTACAAGTGTAATTCCTGATAAAATACTTTCTATAATTCTATCTTTAAAACTATGATCTGGTATATTTATATATGTTAATACTGCTACTGAAAAAAATAATATAATAGCTATTATAGCGCATAATTTTACTAGCTTATCAGTTTGCTTTTGAAGTGGTGTTTTAGTTTCTAGTACTTTATTTATATTAGTTCCTATCTTACCATATTCTGTATTTTTTCCTGTTTTATCTACTTTAATGACTCCTGTCCCACCAGTAACTAAAGTACCTTGATAGCAATAATCATTTCGCCAATAATCACTTCCCTTATATTCTTTAGTAGTTTTCCATACATTAATAGATTCACCAGTAAGACTAGATTCATCTACTTTAAGTCCACTACACTTTATAACAAAGCCATCAGCAGGTATTTTAACTCCTTCATTAATATACATAATATCTCCAGGAACCAATTCACTACTTGGTATTTCTATCTTTTGTGATTCTCTTAATACCGTAATTTTTGGCTCTGATAAATCTTTTAATGCATTTAATGTTTTATCAGTTTTCCATTCTTGAATAATATCAATAGAAATTATACCAATTACAAAAACTAGCATTATAATTCCATCTCTAGGTTCTCCTAAAACAAAATATATAGTAGCTGCTAATATAAGTAATAAAAACATTGGTTCACATATTATGTGTATTATTTTTATAAAGAATGATTTCTTTTTTTCAGAAGTGAGTTCATTTTTCCCATATTTTTCTTGTAACTTTTTTACTTCTTCATTTGTAAGTCCTTTTTCTATCATAATATCTTCCTTTTATATAAATAAAAAAATGCAAGCTATGGAATACAAACTGTCCCATAGATGCATTTTCATCTATTGCTATAAAAGCCCGGTATATACCTGTCAGTTGTACTGTAGAATACATAACGATATATTAATATCATTTGTTTTGCAGTGCAATTTTTATTTATTTAATTATATCTAATTAATTATACTATTGTCAATTCATTTTATACAATTAATATTATCGTCCTCCGGCAGAGCCTCCTCCTCCACCAGAAAATCCTCCAGAGAAGCCTCCTCCTCCACCTGATGAGAAACCTCCTCCACCAGAATGATAGTTTAAGGCAGCCATTCTAGCACTTCTAGCGGCGCTAGCAGATGACATACCTAACCTTGATATACTATTAATAAATATAACAGTATCACAATCAAAATCCATTTGACTAGCAACTTCTGGATATAGTTTCTTTAGTTGCTTTGCTACTTTATCTGCTATTCCAAACAAATATGCAAACATTAGATATTCATCCCATAAATGAACATCAATTACTTCTTTAGTATCCATGCTAGAAAATTCTTCTAAATATAGTTTTAAGCCAAATAATTTACTACTATCATCATAAATTTTATCATCCATGACATATCGTCTTTTACATTCACGCCTACTTTTTCTTTTATATATATGCCCTTTTTCTTTTAGTTCATCTATTTTACTATTTTCAAGTTTGTCAAAAAACTTTAAAAATTTGGAATAATTTTTCTTACACCATTTCTCTAGTTCTTTACTTTCTAATATTCCATCTTTTGATGCTTTATACATCATTTCAAACAGTTTTGTCTCATTTTCATTATCGAATGTTGGATTACTTCGTAAATCTAGTTTTGTAGTTTCTTTATTAAACACTCCCTTTTTTTCATTTATAAAAATTATCTTATTATTTTTTACCCATTTTAAAATTATAGCTCCAAAAATATTACTTCCTACATAATTAAAATTATTTAATTTTATTAATGCATTAGCATAATATATATCTTTGTCACAAGGTATTTCTCTAAACATTGGGGTATTTCTTTTAGTAATTGTCTTGTTTTCAATATATCCATAATTTCCAAAGATTCCTTTTTTTGAACTAATTAATATAGCTATAACCGGTATTATAGCAAATAACAAGAACAAAATTATTAAATAAGAAGATACAACATTATCATAATTATAGTCATAATCATAGTCATAGTCATAATCATATTCAAAAGTACCTTCTTCTGCTACTTTATATACATCATCAAATGTTTGATATCTACTATCTGTATTAGTTGTACTAAATGTATTTAATGGGAACTTAACAAGTACAGATACGTATTCATCATTTAAACTATTTTCTGTACTAATTTTAATAACCCCATCTTCTACATATGCATATCCTTTATATCCATATCCCCATACATCTAAAGTATCAGGAAATTTATAATAACTAGATATTTCTGCACTAAATTGATTAACATCTGCTTTAGGATATATAACCCATGCTAAAACTTGAGCATCATCTACATTAAAAACATAATTTGATAAAGTATAACTAATTACAAATGTATGTCTTTGGTAATCTTTTTTTCCAAAACATAGTTCTATACCTTTGGAAGTATGATTAATACCATAATAACCACTTTTTTCATCAAGATTTTCGTTAACGTCCCAATTTTTGTAATTTAATTCTTTACCATCCATTAGAACTTTATAATTAGTTAATTCTGAATTATTAAGTTCATACATTGTTTTATACCATTCACTACCACTATCTGCTTTTACATCCCATGTTTCTTTAATATTAGTAGTTCCATCTTTTAGAATATTTATATCCATATTTACACTATAAATAGTATCTGCAAACGCTGATATAGGCAATATAAACATCATTATTAAAAATACTGCTATTTTCTTTTTCATAGTTCACTCCTTTTTAAAGAAAAAGACTTCAAAAGTTAAAATTTAACTTTTGGTGTCCCTTTTTCTTTTTCATCAATTTTAAAGTATTCATATATTTTGAATTTAAACATCCCAGCAATTATGTTAGACGGAAACATTTCCACAATATTGTTGAAAGACATAGCTGAATCATTATAAAATTGCCTAGCATAAGTAATTTTATCTTCTGTTTCTTTAAGATCACTTTGTAGTGATAAGAAATTCTCATTTGCTTTTAAGTCTGGATATGCTTCTGATAGCATAAGTAATTTACTTAAAGCACTTGATAATTCATTATTAGCCTCTACTTTTTCATTAATAGAATTTGCACTTAAAGCCTTATTTCTTGCTTCTACAACTTTTGTAAATGTTCCTTCTTCATGTTTAGTGTAGCCTTTTACTACTTCTACTAAATTAGGGATTAAATCCGCTCTTCTTTTTAATTGAATATCTACTTGACTAAACTGATTTTCTACTTTGTTTTTATAATTAACCAATTTATTATATACGGATATTCCATATATAAGTAGTAATACCAATATAGCTACTATTACTATTATTATTATAGTAATTGGTTCCATTATATCATCCTCCTAAAATAATTATACATCATAATTATTTTATTTTCTAGTATATTATTATAATTTAAAAAATTATTTTTTCATAAATTTATTCATAAAAAACTCTGTAAATTTTGCTAATTCTTTTTCTTGCTCAACGTAAACATATAATGACTCATCATCTAACCAATCATAAGCATTAATACCTATATAACCTTTTTTATCAGGATAAATTATAAATGCGTCCGTTGGATATTTATTACGATAAGCCTTTAATATTTCTTCATGATTATATATTGTAGGGGCACCACATTCAGAAAGATTAGGTACTGTAGGAACTACTACAACTCTATTATCATCATCATTCCATCCCACAATTAAATTTCCAATTTTCGTTTTACTTCCATGAACAAAACCATAATTAAACCTACTCACATCTTCTGTATATCCAAAAATTATTTGATAACTATCTCCATTTTCTACAACACTATTAAATAATTCTCGCATTTTTTTGGCGTTTTTAATGCTTTTATCTATATCAACTTCAGGTCCTTTAAATAATTTACTAAATAATCCCATAATTTTTCCTCCTTATAATAATTACTTTAACATATAAATAAATCATTTCATACATATAATTGATATATTTCTTCCCGACTTTTCTTTTTCTGCACGATAAGAATGGAATTTATTAGAATTGCATTTTGTACATATATCTGCTACATCAATATTTTCTCTACTTATTCCTAAATCTATTAAGTTTTTTATATTTATTTCTAATAAATCAATGTAATATTTTTGTTTCCCATCTTTTATTTCTCCCAATGAAATTAAATTATCAATATCATGATAATTTATCATAAACTTATTTTTTAACTCCTCATCCACTTCAAAACAACACTTACCAATACTAGGAGTTATATATACTATAATATCTTTAGGATTACTTCCATAGATATCAATCATAATGTTAATTGCTTTTACTATTATTTTATTAAAAGTACCTTTCCAACCAGAATGTATATTACCTATTACTTTTTTTATTGGGTCATACAAAAGTATTCCTTGACAATCTGCTAACGATATTGCAAGAGCAACACCTTTTAAATTGGTAATTAACCCATCAACATTTTCAAATGTTGAATTTATATTATCACTGGTTATTATACAGATGTTATCTGTGTGGTTTTGAATTGGTTTTATAATCTTATCAAAGTGATAATTTATTTCTTGTTCAATTAATTTATAATTATTAGCAATTTCATCAATAGATATTATATTATTATTAAAATTTAGTGGTTTTTTAGTTAATAAATTAATAAGTTCTGGATATTTATTCATTTTTTTTGAAGTAATTAGTAAAGTATCTTCCATAGTTCATCCCCTTATTTTACTATTTTTATTTTATTTTCTATATATTTTAAAGTACATCCCCTTATTTTTTCTATTTGGCTTTTAGTAATTGAATTTTTATATTCAAGTCTATTTATTAATTTATTTACATAATCGTTTTCTTTTACAAATTTTAATGAAACATTAAAATTTAAATCATATATAAAATGCATACTACTGATATATAAAATATATTATAAACACATAATTTTAATCTTACTTTTTATAATATTATTTCTTATTTTCTTTCTATATTTTAACAATTCATCTGTTTCTTTTATCCAATCATTCATAATCATTATTTGATGTTCTTCTGCCATATCTTCTGCATAATCTAAAAAGCTAATAGT
Organism: uncultured Bacilli bacterium; assembly: GCA_944359705.1. Taxonomy (GTDB): domain Bacteria; phylum Bacillota_I; class Bacilli_A; order RF39; family UBA660; genus CALVVX01. Next base: position 22,470 of record CALVSZ010000010.1, read on the forward strand.
AAGTCTTTCTAATTTTTTCATTTCATCTTCATTAAGATAATTTTTAGCTACGCCTATATCATATTTCATAATCTTACCATCAGGACTTTTTTCCAAGTAGTAAGTCACATATGTATTTTCTCACTATCTCTGCTTTCTCTGGAACAATAGATATTTCTTTAGTATCTTTATCATAACTATACCCAAGACATCTATTAAACCCAACCATTTCACCACGACTCATTTTCATCTTTAATCCAAGTGTAATAACCACCAATATATTAACTTTCTTGTTGTGATAAAGGCCTTAATATTACAAGTAATAATTCACCATTCATAGTTAAAGTATTAATATTATCTTTTTCAAAAAAAACATCAACACCTTTATCTTTTAATTGTCTAACATGACTTAAAGTATCTAATGTATTTCTAGCAGATCTTGAAATAGATTTAGTAATAATCATATCAAATTTACCATCCATAGCATCATTAATCATTCTCATAAAATCAGTTCTTTTATAAACTTGTGTTCCAGATATAGCTTCATCAGCATAGATATCTACTAGTTCCCATTCTGAATTATTAGAAACTAATTCCCGATAATATTTCTTTTGTGATTCATAACTATTCTTTTGCTCGTCCGAATTCTGTACTTACTCTAGCATAAGGTGCAACTCTTATTTTATTTTTAACAATAGTATCACTGCGAATAACTTTATCCTTACTAGCTTTAATTATTTAAACTTCTTTCATCTTCACCTCTTATATAAGAATTTCAAATTACTAAACCACCATAAATATTATAACGCATAAATAACATTTTTTCTCAGCTTTCTATCAATTTAATGTAATTTTTTAATACTAAAATATAATTTATGATACTCATTTTTAGTAATTAAATTATCCTTATATAATTCATTAATTAAATATAATTGAAAGGAGAAAGGAAATAGATACAATTTCTTTAATTTTTTTATTATCACATATATTACTTTCTAAATAATTCATATTATTGATCTTATCTAAAACAAAATTTATTTCATTCATAATATCACCCCCCTTTAAATAACTTCCTCTCAATAACTAGAAAAGATTTTATATCAAAAAATACAAAGTTATGAACATAGTTGCGGCCTAACTTTAGGCCGTTAAAAATTGTTATACATAAAAGTCATAGTAAATCAGGATAAACCTGTTTACAAAGAACTAGCTAGTGACTAGTTTTATCTTATTTTATAATGAATTAGCAAGAGCACTAGTGTTTACATTTACAAAAAGTGTTATACAATCGTTAATTTTGCCATCTTCACAAACACTTATAAATAAATGGTTTCTAAAAAGTGTTATACAAATTTTTTTCATTTTTTTGACTTTCGACCAAATTTTAAGAGTTTTTTAGATGTTTTATGGCCAAAGTTCGACCATAAAAGTTAAATTTAAGGGAGCGTCAGAATATGAAAAAAAAACACTAATCTCTGACCTAAGATTAGCACTTTAAATACAATTATTTCATATTCTACTATATTGTATCACATCATTGTCGATAGTCAATATGTAATAAATGTTGTATAAACTATGCTAAAAGTGTTGTATAAAATCTCGATTATCCCTTATTTTTAACGTGTTTGTTTAATTAGATACTTTACTAGATATTAACCTATTGACTAATATATTTAATTTTTTTACAATTAATTTTTAGACTGGGTTTTTATAATATAGTATAATTTTTTTATTCTTTTTCAATAACTTTTTCAAGAAAAATCTTTTCTTCAAAAGCGCCACGTTTTTCATTTTTTTTATCTGCAATTGCTATAACTTCATTTAAATTTTTACTTTCTAAATTAGCTAATGCTCTAATTACTTCTAACATATCAGCCAATTCTTCTACTCGATCATCACCTGTTGCTTCAATTACTTCTTTATATTCTTCAT
>CALVSZ010000011.1 GCA_944359705.1 uncultured Bacilli bacterium
AAAAAATAGGCCGTTTTACCCATTTTTGACAGTTGCAATAAAAAAATATGCCTTAACTCCTTGAAAATACTTATTTTTTTTACAAAAATATACTTGCGTATCTTTCGTACTTCTGATATAATGTAATTATACGGAGGTATGAACATGGTTAGAATTAAAACTACTACTTCTACGAACAATAAGAATTATACAATTATCGAAGACTACAATAGAAATGGTAAAAGAACAACTAGAGTAATTGATAAAATCGGAAATTATACTAAAGTTTATGATTTAGCTACTAAAGAAGGAATAGATGTTGATACTTGGCTAAACAATTATTTAAACAATTTCCTTAAAGAACATAATATGTCTAAAGATGTAGAAGAAGTCATAATAAAAAAATATGCTAATAGAATTATTCCTAAAAACGAAAAGAATAAATTCAATGTAGGTTATTTATTTTTAAAAGATATTTATTATTCTTTAAAAACGGATAAGATAATAAAAAATATAAGTAAAAAATATAAATTTGAATTTGACTTAAATGAAATTTTTTCAAATTTAATATTTTCCAGAATTATATATCCATCTTCAAAATTAAAAACATATAATTTATGCAAAAATTTTATAGAAACACCCAAATTTAATTTAGAACATTTATATAGAGGATTAACTTATTTAAATAATCATTTAGATGATATTCAAAAAGATATATATAATAATAGTATGTCAATTGTTAATAGAGATACCAATATTATATATTTCGATTGTACTAATTACTATTTTGAAATAAATGAAGAAGATGAATTAAGAAAATATGGTAAAGGAAAAGACCATAAACCAAACCCTCTAGTTGGTATGGGATTATTTATGGATAGCAATGGATTACCCATTGCTATGAATATATTTCCAGGTAATGACAGTGAAACAAAACAACTGCTTCCTACTCAAGGAAAAATTATCGATAATTTTAATTTAAAAAATAAAAAAACTATAATTTGTACTGATGCTGCAATGTGTACCGATGAAATAAAACAATTTAATATAAAAGATGGACGTTCTTTTGTTATAACTCAATCAATAAAAAAATTAAAAGAAAATTATAAAGAAGAAGTTTTTAATGACTGTGGTTGGAGAATAATTGGAGATTTAAAAAACGTTTATAAATTAAGTGATATTTTATTAAACGAGGAAAAATATATAACCTATTATGAAACAACATTTTATAAAATTATTCAGACAGAAACGGCACACGTAGTTCAAGATTTAATAGTAACATTTCAAATTAAATATAGAGATTATTTAAAAAAAATTAGAGATGGTCAAATAGAAAGAGCAAAGAAAAAAATTGGCTCTAGTGAAAAAAATGAAAAAATAAAATTAAGTGTTAACCCTAATGATTATAGAAGATTTATAAAAGAAAATGTTACTATCATTGATAATAAAAAGATAAAAAATAAACAAGATAAAAACTCTTTAAATGAATCAAAGAAAAAAGATGAGTATTTATACAGTTATTCTATTAACGAAGATTTAATTAAAGAGGAAGAAAAATATGATGGTTATTATGGAATTACTACCAATTTAACTGGGGATATAAGCGAAATTTTAAAAATTTCTAAAAACAGATGGGAAATAGAAGAATCTTTTAGAATATTAAAAACAGATTTTGATTCAGGAACAATATACTTATCCCGAGAAGATAGAATTAAATCTCATTTTTTAATTTGTTTTATATCATTATTATTATACAGAATATTAGAAAAAAAATTAAATTATAAATATACAAATACACAAATAATAGAAAAATTAAGAGAAATGGAAGTTTGTGAAGAAAAAAATTCAGGATATATACCAGCATATACTAGAAATGATTTAACAGATGATTTACATAATATATTTGGATTTAGAACTGACTTTGAAATAATAAAATACGAAAATTTTAAAAAAATTTTTAGTCAAGTAAAAAAGCTTCAAGGTACGCAAAAAAAATAAAAGCCTTAAAACCTTAATTTTCAAAGGATTGTAGGCTTTTTTTTACTAGAAACTGTCAAATTCAAGATTATATCATGAAAACAAGATAAGGCAAAAGAAAAGATGAACAAAAAAAGAAAAAAAGATTATATAACAAAAAAATAGGCCGTTTTACTTAGCCTATTTATTATTACTTAATTTCAATCATTTTTTTATTTACTGTTTTATCTTGTTTTGGCACAGTTATTTTTAACATACCATTATTAAATTCTGCTTCTACTCTATTAGTATCTACTTCACCAATGTAAAATGATCTTTGATATTTACCATAAGTTCTTTCATGGCAAATATATTTCTTTTCTTTATCCTCTTCATCATTTTCATCGTTCTTTTCAGCGGTTACAATTAAATAACCATCCTTTGTTTCAATAGAAATATCTTTTTTATCAAATCCAGGAATGTCCATTTCAATATGATAATCGCCACCTTTTTCATAGATATCACATTTCATATTTGAATAACTCTTATCTGTTAAGAAATTATCAAATATATCATCAAAACTAAAATTTCTTGGCATTAAATCCATATATAATCACTTTCCTTTCACAATTATAATTATAGCACTATTTTAGCAATTGTCAATACCGATTGCTAACTTTTTATCTTTTTCTTTATACTTTCATTATTTATATAAATTCCTTCTGGAATATTAATTATTTTATTTTTATCAGTAATTTCTAATTCTAAGATAAAATAATCTTCATATTCATCCAACCTATAATATTGTTTATCTATAATAAATGCATATCTTTTTTTATTAATTATTCTATCTATTTCACATGTACTTTTTAATAAATTATATTCCTCCTTAGAAATTCTTTTATTAATTAGAACTTCTGATTCACCATCTGCTTTTTTAATTTGTTTAGTATAGTAATAATTCATATTCCCTTCACTTATTACTCTTCGTATTCTTTCTTCGCAAAAACTATTTTTTAAATATATTTGTTCTATGTCTAGAAGTATAGAATTATTTTTTATTTGCTCTAATATATTATCTTCTAATTCAACTTTAAACTTTAACTGCGTTCTTAATCTAATCGGATTATTTAGTAATTCATAAATTTTTTCCATTGCATTGTCTATCTTAGTATTAAAAGATTCTTCATTATCTATTATTTTTAAATTCGGATGTTTTAACCATGCTCGCATTGTATTTCTATCTAAGCTTATTGCTTCTTCTATTCCTTCGGTTCTAGTATTGTTATTTTCTAAAGTATAAGCTTCTCTTTTCCCATCTGCTGCAGTCACTAAATGAATTACCATATCATATCTATCTATTAAATCTTCTTCAGTTATCTTCTTTCCTTTTATGTATGATATGTATCTTAAAACTTCTCTAAATTCTTTATCACTAATATAAGCTTTATTATCAAGAAGTCCTCTATCATATATTATCACTACATTATCATTATCATATTGTTCTGATACTTTATCATATACTTCTTCTTTTTGATATTGATATAGCATTATTATTTTTTGAAATTCAACTAAATTTAAGCATTTATCTCCAAAAGGTCTAACACCACTTTTTATTAGTTCAGTTGCTGATTCTCCTACTACAAAAACTTTATAACCTAAACTAATTAAATCTTGTTCAATTTTTGCTAAAGCAGTAGTTTTACCTGCACATGGTCCCCCAGTTAATACTATTTTTTTTACCATTATTTAATTCTCCTTATCTTTCTTTTTTCTAAATCAAGTTCATGAACAGAAGCATGTTCTACACCATATTTTTCTTTATCCATAGTAAGTTTGTCATTATTTAGAAGAACATATATCATGTTAATTACACCTCTATGGGTTATTATTAATGAATTATCATATTCATCTATATTTTCTAATAACTTCTTTATTCGTCTATATAAATCTAACATTGATTCACCATTAGGATACCTTATATCTATTTTATCTACGTTTATATAATCAGGAAATTTATTCTTTGCAATTTCTTTTTTTAATCCTGTAAGCAGTCCTTTATCTAATTCTCTTAACTTATTAGTTTTTATAACTTCTAAATTAAGTATTTCTCCAATAATATTAGACGTTGATATTGCTCTTTTAATATCACTTGTATATATTCTACTTACTTCTATATTATTTTCTTTTAACCAAATTCCTGTTTCTTTTGCTTGATTAATACCTACATTAGTCAAATTAATATTAGAGTGGCCTCCGATATAAGATTCATCATCAAGTCCATGTCTAACTAAATATATCATTTTTATCCTTCCTTCTTTAATAAACTTCTTTGAAGTATTGTATTCTTTCTTATAATGTCTTCTTCTTCTACTTGTAAAAAAGCATCAACAATTGCAAATTCATTACTGTTTAAAATTTGACCATTTATTAACTTGTTTCTAATACTTTGATAAATAGCAATTTCTTTTTCAATTAATTCATTTGTTTCATTTTCTAACTTTCTTAAAATTTCTATTTCTTGACCATTTAATATTTTACTAATTATATCTACTATTGGTGGAAAAATAATTTCTTGATATACTATTTCATAAATTGGTTCGTAATTATAATTGGTATCAATTTGTTTTTTACTATGAACAATATATCTTTCACTTGTAAACAAATTTTCTTTTGTTGTTTCTTTAATTTTAACTGTTATTAATCAACAATTATATATTATGTTTTTCTAATATTTTTTAAATTATTTTCATTAATTTTAACCTCATAAAGTCCTACATTATTTTCATTTTCTATATATATCACATTTCCTCCTTATGTGTATTTTATACACTTATTATTTATATATAAAAATGTATTTACATACATTAAAATATATCTTTTTCTTCTATAACATTATTAAATTCATATTTTTTAGCAGGCTTTTTACCTTCAAATACTTCTGTTTTGTTTGTTTCTTTTATTAAACCTAAATTAATTATTTTTTTACGGAAGTTTCTTCTATCTAATTTTTTTTCTAATATTGTTTCATATGTTTTTTGAAGTTCTGGCAATGTAAATCCACTTGGGAATAATTCTTTTAAAACATTTGATGATATAATTAGTCTCTTTAAATTTATTCTAGCCTCATTTAATATTTTATCGTGGTCGTATGCTAAACATTTAGCCATTCCTAGTTCAAACCAATCACAATTACTTGTTTTTTCCGTATCCTTTAATATAGATCTTTTTATATCTATCACTCCTATAAAATTAATAGCAACCATTCTTTTTAAAGGGGACCTATTTACAGTGCTTTCTATATTACTAAAATATATTTTTACATCCTTAAGTCCTGTTTTTTCATAAATTTCTCTATTCATGCCCTCTTCTATAGTCTCGTTATTATATAAACCACCGCCAATTAAAGCCCATTTATCTTTATATGGCTCATTTTTCCTTTTTATGAGAAGAACTTTAACGACTCCCTTATCTACCGTAAATATAGAGCATATAACATGGATACCAATATTTTTATATAATGGATTATTTATTTGCATATTACCACCACAATTACATTATATGTGTATTTTCTACACTTGTCAATATATAAAAGAAACTTTAAGAATTTTTTCCTAAAGTTATTTTTGCAATTTGTTCTTTTCCATTACGATTATAAGTAATTTCTATTTGTTCTCCCGGTGAATGTTTATATAATTCATAGCGAAATTCTGCTAATGAATCAATGCCTTCCTCACCCAATTTTATAATAATATCACCTTTTTGTAATCCACTTTTATCCGCAGGAGAACCACTTTCTACTTCTATTATAGCAACTCCACTATTAACACCATTTGGAATATTTATTCCTGCCTGCCATAAGTAATAACTATCAGCAACATCAAGCATACTAATTCCCACATATGGTCTATCAATTGTTTTTCCTTCTTCTAAAGTACTAGCATAAAATATAGCATCTTCTATAGGAATAGCAAATCCCATTCCTTCAATTTCGTCTTCAACTAATTTTAATGAATTTATACCAATTACCTCACCGTTTAGATTTAAAAGCGGTCCACCACTATTACCTGGGTTAATTGCTGCATCTGTTTGCAATACCTTCATATAGTAGTCACTAGTAGTTCCCGAAAAGCTAACTTCAACCATTCTGTCCTTTCCAGATAATATACCTTTAGTCACAGTACCACTATAAGCTTCTCCTAAAGGAGATCCTATCGTAAAAACAGTATCTCCTAATCTTATATCAGAACTATCCCCTATATCTATAACACTAATAGCCTCTTTTTCAGGAATATTAATAACAGCAATATCAGAATAAGTTTCTCCTCCGACAATACTAGCATTAATTATTTCATTATCACTTCTAATAATTTTTACTTCATCTGACCCGTCAATTACATGATTATTTGTCATAATATAGGCCTTACTATTATCTTTCTTATATATAAAGCCTGTTCCCGTTGATATCTTTTGTCCATTATTGTAAGAAACTACTACTACAACAGCGTCGTATGCCTTTTCAACCGAATCAGCAATTGAATTTTCGGTATAATCTAATTTAGAAACATTTTCAATTATTTGTTTGGACACACTAGGCACATTTGTTATAACCAAATAAGAACCAATTGTACCACTTACAAACGACAATAATACTGCTACTACTAACACAACTACATTATTATTCTTTTTTTCCATAATTACCTCTTTCTATAAATCCATTAAATCCATATAATTTTTAGGGAATCCCATTCTATCTAATATTCTATCAATAGGAATTGAATCTATTCTTCCATCTAATTTTTCTATTTCATATTCACTCTCTTTCATCATATCATGAAACTGGTCCTGCTTTAACATAAATTTTAATATTATAATTAATGCAAATACATCATTTTTTCCATATATATATTCATCATCCATCTTAGGGATTTTTAATAATTCATGATATTTATTATTATCTATATAACGTTCTGTTCTATGTTCATATACAATATCTTCATGAGCACACAAATTACGATAATTAGCAAGTAATGGCAAAAAATCATCTAAATAATAAGTACTGGTATTAAATATATCTGCAATAGCAATTTTATCTTCTGGTTTTAGTATTGTATATAATTCACATACTATTCCAAAAGATAAAACTTTTACTAAAATCCATAAAGGTATATATCCATAATTATTTACATAATGCATAGTAGCATTATGATTAGCACAGTTAACTCTAATTTGTCTTTTCATTTTATCAATTAAATCTTTTACTTTTTTTTGTTTACCATGCTCATTAGTAAAGTTTTTTACATTTAAATAATCTTTTTCTTTATATCCATATTTTCTAGATAGTTGATAAGATATTACTGATTTCAAACTATTTTCTATAATAAGTAAATTTTTAAATAAAATTGTTCTAAATGCGCGATCAAACAAAAAAATAGAATATAATTCACGAAAAGTTGCCCCAATAACAAAAGTTTTATCAGAAACAGAATTCATAAGAACTGGTCGATATCCATTTATAAAAAAATAATTTTCTCTTAGTAGTATTTCCTTAGTTTCTTCAACATCCTCTACTATTAAACCTTTTCCCCTTAAGATATCAACTTGTTCTTCTAAGGTTTTAAATATTTTTTCCATTGTATCACCCTACCCTACATTTTATAGTATATCATATTTTATCTTAAAAATATATAACTTTATTAACTCTTGTCTATTATTCATAAAATATATTTTAATTAAATAATAAAATAACTTTTTTTACTATTTTATGTTATAATTTTAATATAGGGAGGTATAAATATGCCTAGCACTATGACTCATTGTTATTTCGCTAAAGATGTATACAATAAAATTAATAATAACAGTAGAAAGAAGATAAATGGCTGCTTAGATAAGTTATTAACTTTCAGTATGGGTAGTGATCCTTTTATGTTTTACCACTTTTTTGTTGGAAAGAAAAGCAAAGAAGTAGCAAATATCCAAAAAATAGTTCATACAGAAAAGACAAATGACTATTTTTATAATATTATGAATTATATTATAAAAAATAATTTAACCAATGAAAAAGAGGCAATAGCTTTTCTATATGGAATGATTTGTCATTATTTTTTAGATAAAAATACGCATCCATTTATTTATTATAAATCAGGAATATTTGATAAAAATAATATTGATACATATAAATATAATACATTACATCATAAAATAGAATATGCTATTGATATTTATATGATAAAAAAAAGAGAAAAAGAACATTATAGTTCATTTAAATTTTATAAGAATATATTTAATGTAAATAATCTTAATAAAAATTTAAACGATATGATAAATAATGTTTTTATGGATACTTATAATATTAAGAATGCATCTAAATTATATTTAAAATCACTAAAATATATGTTCTGGTTTAATAGACTTTTTAATTATGATAAATATGGAATAAAAAAAGAAATATATAAATTAATAGATAAAATTACAGGTAATAAACATTTGCGAATAGAAGTACTATCATATAATACTAATAACAGTGATGTATCTAGTTATTTAAACTTAAAAAAAGAAAAATGGAATCACCCATGTGATTTATCAGAAACATATAATTATTCATTTTTTGATCTATATGATATTAGTATTAATGAATGTGTAAATTGTATTAATGATTTAAATATAATTTTAGAAAATAAAAATATAGATATGAAAATTTTTAATAAACATTTTAAAGATTTATCTTATGTAAATAATAAAAAGTGGAATAAAGTTATTGAACTTAAATATTTTGAATTTTAGGAGGTATTATGAAAGTAATAATTAGAAAAATAATAGCTAGTGATAAAGTAGAACTTATTGATTTATTTAATTCGTGTTTTGACAAAAATATATTGTACCATGACTTAGATTTAACTGATAATTCACATATAATAGTGGCAGAAATAGATAATAAAGTTGTAGGTATATTGGAAATAAATTATATTTATAATATAATTCAAAATTATAAGTATGCCATTTTCAATAATGTTTGTGTAATGAAAGAATATAGAAATATGGGAATTGGAAAATTACTTTTAAAAAGTGCTGAAGACATATGTAAAAAAGAAAAATGTAAATTTATTAATTTAACTTCTAATGATACAAGAATTGAAGCTCAAGCATTATATAAAAAAGAAGGATATAAAATAATTAATACTACCCTATTTAAGAAAGACTTATAAGTCTTTTTTTAATTATAATAATAATTAATAATTCCATTTACTATTGAATTAATAAGTTTTTTTCTATAACTATCCTGTCTTAAATTATAATTGTCATAAGGGTTTGATATAAATCCACACTCTATTAATACACCAGGAACTTTTATATTTTTATACATATAATAGTCATTATAGTTTTTATTATCACGAACGTTACTAATATTATTTTTTAAAGAATTATATATTGCTTCTGCAATTAATTTATTTTCTTTATTTATGGAATTATAAAATAATTGAATTCCTCTATAAGATGAATTTAGATCAGAATTTAAATGAATAGATATAAACATATTTGCATTTGATTCATTTATTACTTTAGCACGGTTATATAAATCACTTCTTTTTCTAGAATAATTACTAGAAGATAAATCATAATCGCCATCTCTTGTCAAAAGTACTATTGCTCCTCTTTTACCTAATGCATTATATAATTCTTTGGCTATAGTTAAGTTTAAATCTTTCTCTATAATTTTATTAGATACTGCTCCACTATCTTTACCTCCATGTGCAGGCACCTATTTAATCCAAATTATTTCACTTCTATTTTTTCTTGACTATGTTTCTCTTTTTCTAATTCTTTTAACGATTTTTTAGGCGTTGGCAAATCTTCCGGCATTGTTCCACCATTTTTTGCAATTACCTCTCTAATATTTTTTCCAATATTATAATGTGTTACGTTAGCGTCTTTTTCACTAGAGACATTATCTCTTTTTAATTTTGATTCAGTTTGAGTAATACGGAAAAGATTAGCTGCTAATTCTTCACTACCCATATTATCTAATATATCTTCTCTATATCTTAAATTTTTTCTTTTAGCAATATCATTAGCAGTTTCTCCATTGTATAATCCCTTATAACCAGCATTATGAAATTGATCAAAGTTTTTAACATTACACTTTTTAGCAACTTGATTTAAAGAATGATTGCTTTTTTTGTTAAACTTCTTTGATAAAATCTTTTTTCGTCTTCTGTTAACATAGAATAAATTAATTCTTGTTTTCTAGTTTGAATTGCAAAATAAGTTTGTCCTAATGCAACAACTTCTTTTCTAGGATCTGAATTTTGTACTATTAAATAACAAGCATATCTTGATAATTTATAATCAATAATATTTCTTGAAGTTTTAGAACCTATATCAACCATTTTACCCACTTGGGTAATATGGTCTTCTATTATAAAATTACTTTGTTCACAGGCTATTTTTGCATTTTCTATTACATTTATAAACTTTTGCCATTTTTTATAATCTAAAGCAGTTTGTAATTCTCTTGCTAACCAATACTCATTACCATATTCATCAATATGTTTAATACTTTCAAATATTGTTTCATTATATTCTTTCATTTCTTACCTCCATTTATTTTGTATTAATTAATATTTCAATATCTCTTGTTTTAGTTTCTTTATCATAAACTCCAACATATATTTTATCAAAAAATTCATCTACTATAACTTTATTTAAATTATTAATATGACTATATTTATTTATTATTTGATCTACTTGTTGAACATTTTTTGCATTAATTATTATATTATTAATTTCCAAATCAATATGTTCAATTCTCTTATTCATTATCTTATTATCTTTTAAATAATCTATAGACATAGTTTTAAACATTTCCTCATCAATAATATTATTAACCTTATCTTCATATAATTTCTTATAGTATTTTTTATTTTTATCAATTTTTTTACTAAGCATATTCTTTTCTTTTTGTAATATATCTATTCTATAATTATAATTATTATAATTACCTTCTATTTCAAAATATTTTTTAAATTTTTCCTTATCATAGTAAGTTTCAATTAAATTATTTATAATAGTTAATAATATTTCTTCCAATTTATCAATTCTAATAGCATTCTTATTTTCACAAATATGATATTTTTTTTGACCATTACATTGCATATATTCCCTTTTACCAGTAATTTCATTTTTTACATTATAAACATTTCTCACAAAAGGTTTACCACAACAAGAACAATATACTTTTTTACTAAGATAATAAATTTCTCCAGTTTTAACTGGTATTTCGTGAGTTCCTAGTTTTTTTTGTACTTTGTTCCAAGTTTCTATATCAATAATTGGTTCATGAGTATTTTCAATCCTACACCAATCTTTTTCTGGTACTTTTTTAAATTTATGTACTTTGTAGCCTAAAGAAGTTTTTTTTCCTTGAACTAAATTACCAATATATACTTCATTACGAAGTATTTGAGCAATTGTGTCAATACTCCATTTTGCCATATTTAAATCACAATTTGCACATACAAACTTACTACCTTTTTGCTTTTTATATACAGCCCTAGTAGGTACTTTATTAACATTTAAATATTCACATATTTTATAATATCCATATCCATTTACATACATAAAAAATATTTTTTTTACGATTTCGGCAGCGACTGGATCAACTATCAATTTATGTTTGTCATTTTCATCTTTAATATATCCATAAGGAGCAAAACTTCCCATAAATAAACCATCTTCTCGTTTATTCTTTAAAGACTTTTTTATATTTGTAGATAAATCATCTAAGTACCATTCATTAATAAGTCCATTAATTTGTCTTGATTTTTTATTGGATTCAATACTTGTATCGGCATTATCTATAATACCTATAAAACGTATTCCCCATTCAATAAATTTATTATGTAAGTATCTTTCTACAATTTCCATATCTCTTGAAAATCTTGACTGACTCTTACATAAAACAAGATTTATTTTACCATTTTCACAATCTTTTATCAATCTTTCAAAGTCTGGTCTATAAGTTCCTGCTCCTGAAAAATCATCATCTGAATATATGTCGACAACATTCCATCCATTTTGATTAGCAAATTTTAAACACATACTTCTTTGATTTACTATTGAATTACTATCATCATTTTTATTTATTTTATCTCTATCTTCATCAGATAATCGACAATATATTCCTACTTTTATAGGCATAAACATTCCTCCGATCATTAATGTTTAGTAATTATTTAAATTTTCTAATATTTTAATAACTTTTAACATTTTCTTATTAAACGTTTCCTTTAACTCATCACTTTTTTCTATAAATTTATATTTTACATTATAAGATACCTTCATCTTCTCCCCCCCTTACTTAAATTTGGTTTATTCCTAACCTTTCATGTCCTGCATCTATATATATTATTTTTCCTAACAAATCTAAGTTATTAACACTAGCATTTACTTTAGATATAGCAAATACACAAATAAAAAATATAATTAATATTATGAGGTTATATTTCATTATCTCACCTAATTAATTATATGTATTTATTTTAAGTAAATATCTTTTATTGATTTAATAGGAATATATTCATTATCAATTGTTATTAAATTATCTTTATTTTTTTTAATAATCTTTTTTTATGTAATCAACAAGTACTTTACTTTTATTTATTTTCTATTTTCTTTAATTCATCTAATCTTATTTGAGTAATTGATTTTTCTGGAGTTGGTAAATTTTCTGGTAACGTACCACCAAGTCTTTTAATAGTTTCTCTTACTTCTTTTCCGACTTTGTAATGAGTCATATTCGCATCATGTTCATTATTTATATTTTCTTTTTTCAATTTTGCTTCTGTTTGAACAATGCGAAATAGATTATCTGCTAATTCTTCACTGCCCATATAATCTAATATTTCATCTTTGTCAGTGAGTCCTTTTCTTTTTGATATTTGTTTAGCATTTTCTCCGCCATATAAACCTTGATAACAATAATTAGTAAATTTACCATAATTTTGTACTCCTGAATCTTTTGCAGTCTTATATAGAGTTTTATTCTTATCTATCGTTTGTTTTCTTGTTATTAATCTCTTTTTATTTTCATCTAAAGAATTAAAATATTCTTCCGTTATCTCTTGTTTTCTTGTTTGTACTGCAAAATATGTTTGTCCAAATGCAACAACTTTTTTTCTAGAATCAGCATTTTGTACAATTAAATAGCAAGCATATCTTGATAATTTATAATCGTCTTGTTTTCTTTTGGCATTTGATCCTATTGCAACCATTTTGCTGACATCGGCAAAATGGTCTATAATTATATTTTCACTTAATTCACAAGCTAACTTTGCTTTTTCAATAACTTTCTCAAAATTACCCCATCTTGTATATTCTAATACTTGCATTAATTCTCGTGCATACCAATATTCATTTCCTTTTTCAGTAATATGCTTTATACTTTCAAAAATTGTAGTACTATATTCCGTAATTTTATTCATGTATAACCTCCTGACTTGTAAATCATTATATCACCTTTATTTTTTTATTTAAATAATATAATTAAATTATTTACTAAAAAAATTAATAATTAAGGTACTCTTATTTAAGACATAAATAATAGAATTGTTTAACACTAGCATTTACTTTAGATATAGCAAATACACAAATAAAAAATATAATTAATATTATGAGGTTATATTTCATTATCTCACCTAATTAATTATATGTATTTATTTTAAGTAAATATCTTTTATTGATTTAATAGGAATATATTCATTATCAATAGTTATTAAATTATCTTTATTTTTACCTACTAACCTTTTTTCTAATTTACTATTATCTGTTATTATGACTACATCTACCTTATATATATATGTAGGAGATTTAAATATATTATATATTTTTTGTTCAATTGTATAGTAATCATTAATTGGTTCTACACTTTCTCTGTTATCTTTTCTATCGAACGTCGAAAAAACTTTTTGAACATTTGTAAATTCCTTAGGTTTTCCTTGATACATTTTTGGTAATTCTTTCCTCATATTATCACTCTCCACTAAATTATATGAAATAATTATTAATTTATTTGTTATTATTTTAATTTGTGGTAGAATAATAAATAGAAAAGGGTGATGCATATTAAACAAATTTCAAAATATTCTATTGAAAGAGTTATTCTTATTCCTATTATTTTATTAGGAATAATAAGTATTATTTCAATATATTCAACTAAAAGTGTTTTAGGAATAGATGCTGAATTTCTATGGTTAAAACAGTTAATATGGTATATTATCGGATTTACAATTGCCTTAACAATGATGAAAATAGGGAATAAATTTTTTTACAATAATGCATGGTGGCTATATTTTTTAGGAATTATTTTATTAATATTAGTGCTTTTTTTTGGAATAGAAATAAATAATGCTAGATGTTGGTTTAAAATACCTTATATTGGTACACTACAACCAAGTGAATTTATGAAAGTTTTTTTAATTATTATACTAGCGCGACTTATAAATGAGTTTAATGAAAGTTATATAACCCCAACTGTAACGGATGAATTTAAATTTTTAATTAAAATATTAATTATAGTAATCATACCTTCAATTCTTACTTTTATTGAAAATGATACCGGGGCAGTTATGATGTATTTTATTATTACGTTTACTATGCTACTTATTGGAGGCTTAAAAAAAAGATGGTTTTTTTCGATAATTGTAGTATTTGGAATATTTATAATTTTATTTATTTCTATATATTTATTAAATAAAGATTTATTTATAAATATTTTTGGTACAAATTTTTTCTACCGAATTGATAGAATTATAAATTGGTCAAATAGTAGTGGCCTCCAACTTTCAAATTCACTTACTGCAATTGGTTCAGCAGGACTATTTGGTCATGGATTTAATAATGTTCCATTGTATTTTCCAGAGATGCAAACTGATTTTATTTTTAGTGTTTACACTTCTTGTTTTGGTTTAGTTGGAGCAATAATTTTAATATCTATAATTATATACTTTGATATTAATATTATAAATACAGTTAATAAAACAACTAATATGACGGATAAATATATGATTGGAGGAGTACTGGCAATATTAATATTTCAACAAGTATATAATATCTCTATGACTATTGGATTGCTCCCTATTATGGGAATTACTCTTCCATTTATTAGTTATGGAGGATCTTCTCTTATATCATATATGCTTTTATTAGGATTCATCTTTAATGTATCAAATGAGAAATTACGTTTTACAAATTAAAAAAGACCTAAGGTCTTTTTTTTAAAACAATCTAAATATATCATTAAAAGTTACATATATCATTAAAAGGAGTAATAAGAAGAAGCCAATTTGATGAATTGTATTTTCTACTTTTGATGATACGGGACTTCCCTTAATTTTTTCTATTATTAAGAATAATATTTTTCCTCCATCAAAGGCAGGAAATGGTATTAAATTAATAACTCCAACATTGACACTTAAGAATGCGATTAAATAAATTATATTTTCAAGTCCTGCTTCTTTTTGCTGGTCAACAACAGTAAATATACCAATTGGTCCAGATAATTCATTTAAACCAACTTTACCAATAAATAAACTTTTTATTGTCTCTCCCATTAATTTAAAGGTAGAACTTAATTTATTAAAGGCATATGCTCCTGAATTAATTAACCCATATTCTCTTTTACTATTCATACCAATTCCATATATATATGTCTTCCCATCATCTGTTTCTTCTACGATTGGTTCTATTTTTAAAAGTTTATTATTTCCATTATTATCTTCTACATATAATTCTAATATATCGCCAGTATTCATTTGGATTTCCCACATAACGGCATCCCATGATTTTACCTTTACGCCATTAACTTCTAAAATAACATTACCAGACTCCAATCCAGCAGATTCCGCTGGATATCCTTCCATAACAGTTCCTACGATTGGTTTTGTACTAACACTTCCAAAAATTAAAGCGCTAATAAATAATAATACTAATGCTAATACGAAATTAAAGCCTGCACCTGCAAACATTATTAAAAAACGTTGCCATACTTTTTTAGCTTGTAATTTTTTATCTTTGGGAATTTTTGTATCGTCTTCTACTTCTTCTCCTGCTAATGAAACATATCCTCCAAGAGGAACGGCTCTAATAGAGTATTCTGTATCTCCTTTTTTCTTAAACCAAAGTCTTTTACCCATTCCTACCGAAAATTCATATACATAAACACCAAATAACTTAGCAAATAAGAAATGGCCAAATTCATGAATTAATACAATTAAACCTAATATAAATATAAATAAAATTAATGAAATCATACGTCCTCCTTAAATAAAATTTAAAAATATCATAAATACTAAGGCTATGAATATCACACTATCAAACCTATCTAACATTCCTCCATGTCCTGGAATTATGTTAGAATAATCTTTTTTATTAAAATCCCTTTTTATATAACTAAATACCAAATCCCCTATTTCTCCAACTATACTTAAAACTAATGACATGAATATTACAAACAATAAATCACTTCCAATAAAATTATAGTAATAAACTGTCCCAATCATTGTTCCTAAAATAACGCCAATTAAAGTCCCTTCAACGGTTTTATTAGGGGAAATATTAGAAAGTTTGGTTCTTCCTATTAGATTACCTCCAATAAACGCATATGTATCAGTAATAAAAGCTACTACAAAAATATATACACATTTTAATATATCTATATTACAAATCTTTATAATAGAAATAAAAGATATAGATATAAAATAACATATTCCAAGAACATATATAGCATCAGTTATATTATATTTCTTTTTGTCATTATAAATTAATATTGGTAATATTAATGATAATATTGGTATTATATATAATGCATAATTATATGAATTATATATAATCATATTAGCTAATATTGCTAATACATTTAGAACCCCCATTATTTTTATAAATAACTTATCTTTTTCAAATTTTATTTCAAATAATTCTATAAAAGATATTATTCCACATAAACACATAAGTATATTAAATATTTTACTTCCTAGAGATAGTGATCCTATAAATAGAAATAAAATAATAAATGATCCAATTACTCTATTTTTCATGCTTTTTCACCTAATAAAATTATATACCAAATTAAACCATTTAACAACATATATATAATTATTAGACACTACTTTACTATTTTAGACTATTTAAATAATTTAATGCATCATCAAATGTCTTAACACTTACTATTTCCATATCATAGTTATTATCTTCTTTTACCTTAACTGCCTCTTCATAATTTTCTAAAGGTACAAATACTATTTCCATATGATTAGCATACGCCCCCATAATTTTATATTTTACTCCATCTATAGCACCAACATTACCGTTTATATCAATAGTACCCGTTCCGGCAATTTTCTTTCCTTTAGTAATATCACCATTAGTTAGAGCGTTATATATATTTAGAGAAATCATTAATCCTCCAGAAGATCCACCTTCACTATCCTTAAAAGTTAACTTTAATTCAGGATCTAAATCATATGTATAATTAGTTATTACTAAAATACCTATTATTTTATTCCCATCTTCCTCTTCTACTTTAACATTCAAGGTTAATTCTTCATCACCCCTTAATACCTTTAGAGTAATGTAATCACTACTTTTATTAATTATCTCCTTTAACATATCAACGTTTTCAATATCAATTCCATTAGCACTTATTATTTTATCTCCTACTTTTATCCCATTGTCTAAAGTAGTAGCTATAACATAGTTTTCTCTTCCTTTTATATCAATATTTTTATTCGCACTATTATAAGCCACAAATATTGCATTTTGGATTGAATTATCAAGCATTACTTTATTTCTTAAAAATATCTCTTCCATACTTTCATTTGATACTTGAGATTCTTCTACCCTTTCTGCATCCCAATTTTTAAACAAAAAAGACATAAGCATTGTTGCAACATTAGCTTCATATTCAGATACATATAATAAATTTAAAGTTCCTTCCATTTCTTGTTTATTTTCTACTTCAATACGATCTGATATATCTATAATTCCGCCGGGGGCCATAATATAATACGGAAGTGGAAAGTTCATAATTATAATAAAAATAATTAATGCTAAAATATATTTAATATTCTCTTTAAAAAAATTTTTAATTTTGTCTTTCAAAATATGCCTCTTTTCTTATTTTAATGATAATAATAAATATGCAAATAGAACACTAGATATAACTATTATAATAGATAATAGACTTAATTTAGCAAATGCAGCATTATCTAGGGCATTATTTCTTACTCTAACTAGTTTTTTTACCTTAGTTTGTTTTGCCTGTCTTACCCTACTTTGTCTTTCATATAATGCATCTATTTGTGCTTGTGATAAGTGATTATTGTTTATGTATGTTTCTAATTCTTCATCAGTCATTTCTGGTATTTCATTTACTCTTTCTACATCATTACCATTCGGGTCCATTTCTGGAGTTGATAAATACATAGCACTACCTCCTTTAAATATTTCAAATTGTCCTGTTTCAGGATTTTTTCTAACCTCATATATGTCATTAGTATTGACATTTATAAATAATCCTCTAGATATATCTACTTTATAATCAAATATATTGTTTCGATTATTTGATATAAAAAATTTAATTTTTTCTAACATATCTGCGTCTATTATATTTATATTTAAATTAGATAAAGGCATTAATGAAGCTTCTGTTTTTTTATATTTTTCCATATAATTAAAAACTTGATCAGCGTTAGCAATTCCATTTTCTCCATTTACTGCCATTTCATTTTGAACGCTTTCAAATTCTTCTTTTAATGGAGTATTACTATTAGACTCTAATACTCTTCCATCATTAGAAGATACTATAAAATTTTTATCTTCTAGTGATGCATCTTTATAATTGCTTATATTTAATGAATCACTAGCTGTCATCGTATCATCATATAGCTTTAATAATGACATATATCTTTCATTTAATAAATTTATATCAATTTGATTATTTTGTCTTAAACTATTTAAATAATTTACAAGTTCTTCTTTACTATTAAAACTGTTTGATTTAATTCTATTCTCAATTTCCTTTATTACTGATTCAGTCATATTTATTATCACCTACCATAATAATGGTAGCATAATTTTATATAATTTACAATAAAGTACATATAATTAAATGTGATATTTATGAAAAAATATTCTAATTTTTTAATAGTTATTATAACTTTATTTTTTTTAATTGAAATATTTACTAATAAAAATTTAATATTTAATACTATTAGTTTTTCTCTAGATATATGGGTAAATAATTTAATACCTTCACTATTTCCTATGTTTATATTATCAGATATATTAATTACTTATAATTTTGTTAAATATATTCCTAAATGGTTTATTAATACTTTTTCTTATTTATTTAATATAAAAAAAGAATGTACTTTAGTTTTTTTCTTAAGTATGTTATCTGGGTTTCCCACAAACGCTAAAAATATTAGAAAACTATATGATATGAATATTATTAATGGTAGGGAAGCTTCTCACATGCTTATGTTTACCCACTTTTCTAATCCCTTATTCATATTAGGAACCTTATCTATTTTCTTTTTAAATAATAAGAAGTTAGGTATTATTATTTTACTTAGTCATTATTTAAGTAATTTTATAATTGGTTTTATTGTACGAAAATTAAACAATATTAGTAATAATACCATTAATGAAAAAGAAAAAAAATTATACTTTGGTCCTATATTTGTTAATGCTATAAAGTCTTCCATTGATACTCTTTTATTAATATTAGGAACACTTACTTGTTTTTTAATAATATCTGCAATTATTATAAATAGATTTGATTTAAATAGTTATAATTCTCTATTAATAAAATCTATTTTAGAAATAACAATGGGATTAAAAGAACTTAGCTTATTTAGTTTTAGCAATTTAACTAAAGTAATATTATCATCTTGTATATTATCTTTTGGAGGCCTATCTGTACATATGCAAGTAATATCTCAATTAATAGATACAGATATTTCTTATAAGTCTTTTTTTATAGGAAGAATATTACAAGTATTTATATCGTTAATTCTTAGTTATTTTATATATCAGTTATATATTATATGATAAAATGAATGAAAGGAGACTTTTTATGAATAATAAAGGTGAATGTAAAATTACAAATTTAAATAAAAATAATTTTCTATTTATTTCATATTTTAGTAATTTAACAGATTTAAATTTAGAAATTCTTACGAATAATATAGGTGGAATTGAAAAATTGTTAAGTAATAATCATGATATAAATGAAGTTAATACTGAAGGATTTACCCCGCTTTGTGAAGCTATAATGTTAAATAATTATGATATTTCTAAATATTTAATAAATAATGGTGCGGATATTAATGGAAGCAATAAATTTATACCACTTTTAATTGCAGCTGAAAATGGTAATGATCAAATTATGGAATTACTTTTAAAAAATAATGTTAACCCTAATCAATTAGATATAAATGGGTTTAATGCATTAGATCATTTATTTAATAAAGGATGTTTAAAAGAATTAAAAATTCAAAGGAAGTGTCAATCTATTCCTTCTATCTTTTTAAAAGAAAATTCTTATCTAAATAATGACATTAGATGTATTGATTTACTAAATGATGCGGGAATTGATATTAATCATACGACAAGAATTAATTATAGATATGATTTTAATAGAACAGTTTCAATTGATATAAATGCTTTAACTATTGCTTTGAATAACTTCCCTATTCCTTCTAAAGAAGTTATAAAAAAATTAATTAAATTAGGAATAGATCTGCAAATAATTGAGTTAGTGCCCAAAGTAATTTATGCATATCAAGATTCATTCAGTTTTATTCATGATATTAAAAATAAAAATTTAATTGCGTGGAAAAAAGCATTTTTCGAATATTTAGAGTATTTAAAATATTTAAATATTATAAGAAAATTTAATATTGAAGCTTATACCATCAATCCTTATGATGGGTATAGAAGAACTAAATTAATTAAAGAATTAAAAAAATAATTATTTAAGAAAGAGGTATTATTATGTATAAAAAAAGAAATGATAGTGAAGAAGAATTACTTTATGAAATATATGAAAAGACTAAGTATACTACTAAATTAAGTAGAGAACAATTATATGAAATGGTTAATGATGAACTCAGTGAATATTGTTATAACTATTCACCACTTACAGCATTAAATATTGAAATACTTATGAATAATATAGAAGAAGTTGAAAATTTATTAAGTAATGGTCATGATATAAATGAAAAAAATGATGAAGGATTAACCCCACTTAGTGAAGCAATAATTTTAAATAATTATGATATTGCTAAATATTTAATTGAAAATGGTGCAGATATTAAGGGAACTAGTAAGTTTATGCCTCTTATGATAAGTGCAGAAAAAGAAAATGATAAAATTATGGAACTATTACTTGAAAATGGTGCTAATCCTAATCAATTAGATGAAAATAGATTTAACGCCTTACAACATTTATTTAATTATGGGGGATTAACTCAGTTAAAATCTCACATATGGAGTAAAAGTATTCCATTTCATTATTTATATAAAATAAAATATCAAAGAAATCAACTAAACTGTATTAATTTACTAAATGATGCAGGAATAGATATTAATCATACAACAACGATTAATTATTATTTTAACTTTAACGAAGAACCTGTTCCAATTGATATAAATGCTTTAACTATTGCTTTAAATAACGTTCCCATTCCACCACAAAAAGTTATTAAAAGACTAATTGAACTAGGAATAGAACCTAAAGCATATGAATTAATGTCATCAAGAATTTATGATTACCAAGACTCATTTAGCTTTATTCAAGATATAAAGGATTTAGATATATCTTGTTGGAAAGATGCTCCAATTGAATATTTATATTATTTAAAGTATTTAAGGGCAATAAAGAAATTTAATATTGAAATGTATACTGGGAATCCTAATGATGGATACAGAAGATCTAAATTAATTAAGACATTAAAAAAAGATTAAATTTGAATAAAAATTATTAACGGAACAATTTACGAATTAAAATAAAATATAATTTTAACTATGGTATTTATCAAAAAAGGAGAGAAAAAAATATGGCAGTAAATAATATAGTAATTTACAAATCAAAAGATGGTATTATTAAAGTAGATGCTACAATAACTGATGATACTATTTGGATGAGTCAAGATACTATGGCTAGTTTATATGGAACAACTAAAAATAATATCTCAATGCATTTAAAGAATATCTTTAATGAATGTGAATTAGAAAAAAATTCAGTTGTTAAGAAATACTTAACAACTGCTAGCGATGGTAAAAAATATAATGTTTTACATTACAATTTGGATGCTATAATTGCGGTAGGATACAGAATCAATTCAAAAAAAGCTACTGAATTTAGAATATGGGCAACAAAGGTATTAAAAGAATATATGATTAAAGGATTTATATTAAACGATGAAAAACTAATAAATAATGGCGAAAGCCCATATTTTGAAGAATTACTTGCTAGAATAAGAGAGATAAGAAGTAGCGAAAAAGTATTTTGGAGAAAAGTACTAGATATTTATGCTACGTCTATTGATTATGATCCTAAAAATGAAATATCAATAACTTTTTTTAAAACTGTCCAAAACAAAATGCATTATGCTACGCATGGTAATACTGCAGCTGAAATTATTTTTAATAGAGTAGATGCTAATAAAAATAATCTTGGACTTACAAATTTTAAGGGTGATATACCAACAAGAGAGGAGACAGAAATTGCAAAAAATTATTTAACAGAAGATGAATTAAATATATTAAATCGTATGGTATCGGCTTATTTAGACATTGCTGAAATTAATGCCTTAGATCACCATGCTATGACAATGAAAGATTGGATTATAGAGCTTGATTTATTTTTGAAGATGACTAGAAAAGATATCTTAAAAGGTAATGGTACTATATCTCATGAAAAAGCCTTAAAAAAGGCACACGAAGAATACGAAAAATATATGAAAGAACACTTAACTAGAGCTGAAAAAGATTATTTAGATGTTATAAATAAAGAAATTAGAGAGATAGAAAAAAATACTTAAGACTATTAAAAAAGATTAATAAAACTATATAAGTAATATTAATCTATACATACTAGTAACTATAAAGCATAATGATATTCCTATAAACAATGGAATAATGAATGATAATATCGTCCACTTTATGCTTTTAGTTTCTTTTTTTATGGTAAGAAGTGTTGTTGAACAAGGAAAATGTATTAAAGAAAATATTATAAAGTTAATTGCAGTTAATATAGTCCAACCATTATTTACAAGTATTTCTTTAAGTGAAGATAGACTATCATATTCTATTAATACTCCACTTTTCATATAAGCCATAATAATTATTGGAACTACTATTTCGTTTGCAGGAAATCCTAAAATGAAAGCAAAGAGTATTACACCATCAAGTCCTAGTAAGTCTGCAAAAGGATCTAGAAAGTTAGTACATATTGTAAGTATTGATGAAGTATCTATATACACGTTAGATAATATATATATTATGATACCTGCTGGTATGGCTACTACTATCGCTCTACCTAATACATATAAAGTTCTATCTAGTATACTTCTAATAATTACTTTTAAATATTGTGGTCTTCGATATGGTGGAAGCTCTAATATAAATGATGATGGCATTCCTTTTAAAATTGTTTTAGATAATATTTTAGATATAAATAAAGTAATAAATACAGAAAAACATATAACTATTACTAACAACAATGAGCTTAATAATGAAGAAGTAAAAGTATTATTTAATCCTACAAAAAATATGGTAATAATAGCTATTATCATTGGGAATCTTCCATTACATGGGACAAAGGAATTAGTAAGAATTGCTATTAATCTTTCTCTTTTAGAGTCTATTATTCGGCATCCTGTAACTCCTACGGCATTACAACCAAATCCCATACACATAGTAAGGGCCTGCTTACCACAAGCACTACATTTTTTAAAGAACCTGTCTAAATTAAAAGCTATTCTAGGAAGATACCCCAAGTCTTCTAATATTGTAAATAACGGGAAGAATATCGCCATAGGGGGAAGCATTACTGATACTACCCAAGCAAGGACTCGGTATCCTCCGTAGACAATCATATTTCTAATAAAGTCTGGCAAAAAAGATAATATATTATATAAAGGATTTTCTAAACTAAATAAGAAATTTGATAATAATTCTGATGGATAATTAGCACCAGTTATTGTTATCCAAAAAACAAATAAAAATAATATTAACATAATAGGTATTCCAGTAATTTTACTAGTTAATATTCTATCTATTTTTCTATTTCTTTCTTGATAATTTTTATTATTATAACTTAC
>CALVSZ010000012.1 GCA_944359705.1 uncultured Bacilli bacterium
CCTTCGTTAGAAATTTGGTACAATAATTTTATAACACATTTTTCTTATTCGAAAAATGTGCCATAAAATACTATACAATATATCATAAGATATTTCTAATGTGTCTCTATATTTAATAGAATTTTTGCCAACTAAAAATAATTCACGAAATTCCTCTAATACATTAAAAATATCCATAATATCGTCATAATATTTGCCTATTAATAAATCATCTTTTAAATATTTAGGAATATAGTACAATTCATTTTCACTAGCATGTTTTTCTATACTAAAATCACCAGTTTCAAATCTAAACATTAATTTGAGCATATTATCACATGGATAATTTAGTAAAGTATTCATACCCATTATTTTTCTTAATAATTTTATATAATTGGGATTCTCATTATTTATCTTTCTTTTTAGAAATTCACCATTTTCTGTTTTTTCTTAGTAAAGAAAACTTATCACTTATTACATTACATAGATCATATGCACTGATTACTTCATCCGTTTCTATGATATCTTCTTTTTTATCATATTCATCTATTCTACTAACTAATTTCTCGTATTCTCCCATAACAATCTCATCTAAAATTTATTAAATCTATTTATGATTCTATCTTTTCCAAGTAACTTCATAATTACATATAAGTCAGGAGTTACTCTACTTGTTGTAAGTACTACTCTAATAACTGTTGCAATATCTGCAACATTTCCTTTATAATTATTAGGATTTTCTTTATATGCTTTCATATCAGATGCATATCCTAGGGTATCTGCAACTTCTTTTATCTTATTAAACCAAGTATCTTTATCATCTTTTTCATCATATAGTTTTATATACTCATTAAGTATATTTTTTATCTCTTCTGAATTATTTATTTTATCAAAATCATATTCTAAATTATCATTAAATAATTCATCATACATATACCATACTTGTGACTTAATACTGCTATATGATTCATAATCTTTTCTTGGTTTCTTTTGTTCTCTTTCGATGTTAAATATATTAATTGAATAGTCTTTATATTTAGTAAGTATTTCATAAAATTCTTTATCAAATTCGCTAGCCCATTTTAAAGTATCATCATATACTTCACGAGCTGTTAATCTACTAATATAATTTCTAGATATATTTAATAATTTTTCTAAGTCAAATAAAGAACCACTTTTACTCATTTTCTTAAAATCAAATTTAAATTCATCAATACTTTTTCCTGGATTACTATCCATCCATCCTTCAAAGTTAGAGTTTGCTATTGTCATTAAATATAATTTAACGGCCTCTACAGGAATACCTTTTTCATGATAATAACTAACCGCAGCTTCTGGATCTTTTCTTTTAGATAGTTTTCTTCTTACCCCTTCTTCATCAACTTTCATAACAAGTCCTAAATGACAATATTTAGGTACTTTAAAACCAAATTTTTTAAATAATTCAATATGAAGTGGTGTTGAAGGTAACCATTCTTCTCCTCTTGTTACATGAGTAGTTCTCATTAAGTGATCATCTACAACATGAGCAAAGTGATATACTGGTACACCATCACTTTTAATAAGTACGTGGTCTATGTCGTTTTCAGGATATTCAATACTACCTCTTACTAAATCATTAATAACTACCTTTTTATTAAAGTCTCCCGTTGATTTTAATCTAAGGACAAACTTTTCACCATTCTTAATTCTTTCAGCTCTCTCTTCATTAGTTAAAAAGCGACATTTTGCATACTTCCCATAATATCCAATTCTATCTTTCTTACTTTCTTGTACTTTTCTTATCTCATTTATATCTTCTTCACTACAAAAACAAGGATAAGCATAATCATTTTCTACTAACCATTTAGCAAAAGTATTATAAATATCTATTCTTTTACTTTGAACATAAGGTCCATAATTACCTATTTCTTCATTATCTGATATAGCCCCTTCATCTATTTCAATATTAAAAGAATTTAAATCTTTTACAATTCCATCTATACTTTCTACAGTTCTTTTGCCATCTGTATCTTCTATTCTTAAATAGAAAATCCCATTTGTATCTTTTGCAGCCTTATTTGTAACAAATACAGTAAGCAAACTACCCATATGAACAAATCCAGTTGGAGATGGAGCAAACCTAGATACTACTGCTTTATCATCAATATTTCTTTCGGGATATATAGTTTCATAATCACTAATTGTCTTATTAACACTTGGATACATTAAATTAGCAAGTTCTTTATTAGTCATAACATCATTCCTTTCATGTAAAAATATTGTACCAAAATTCTAACAAAAAGTCAGTATTTACCCTAAAAATTAAAAAAAAAATTCAAATAATGTTGAATTTTAGGAATGCCGCTTTAAATAATGATAATCATTACATATTAACTTATTTAAAATAATTACAATTTCAAAAATTATAACATAACAAGTTATTTTGAAAATATAATACTTTAATGTTTAAAAATTATTGTTTATATCTTTACTGAGTTTTTATATTTTTTTGTGCTACTTAATCATTTTTAAAGACTTCCTTTTTATTAAAGTTTCATCTGTTGGTTCTTTTTTGTATTCATCATAATCAAAATATAATTCCGTTCCATCATCTTGAACTACTTTCGTCATTTTTTCTAAGTAGACTACTTTATAGGCACAAGAATTAGCAAAGTCATAAAGCCTAATATTATCTTCAAATTTATTTTTAATTCTCTCATTCACTAGTCGCATTACAAAATCATAGTAAATATAGCCATCGTGTCTTTCCACAAGCCATTCTTTTATGTCTTTAACGCACTGAATATAATCTAATACATTAATATCATGTCTTGACATTTCTTCTATCCTTTTTTGGTCTTCTAAAATTTTTTTATTAATTTCATATCTATAATTTGGCAATTCTATTTCACGAATTTCTAAGTCGTCATACACACAATCAATTAATAATTCCCCTTTTCTATTTATGCAACTAACATTACATTTACTCCCAAAACCAGAATGATAAACTGCAACTCTTGCAATGCCATCATGAAAATCTTCAGCGTAATCATAAATAAATGGGATAACTGTTTCTCCTTTCTTATTAATAAAGCCAAATTTTTCATTCATTCCCATAACTCTTGCTAATCCTTGAGAAAATGGTCCTGCAGAAATGTATTTATAATCAATTATAACATTTCCATTTCTATCTACAAAACCATAATACGATTTAGAAGATGGATCATATTTCTTTTCAGATATTGCTAATCCTTCGTGAAAACTAAAATCTGTAACCCGTAAATATCTTTGATATTGTTCCATTCCTATAAGATTGGTTTCAAATTTTTCTTTAGTTTCCCATTTTTCAGTGATAACTACGATGTCAGCTGTTGCACCCTTAGCAGGTACATAACGATTATAATAGCTACCTCTTCCGTCACGTAATGGCACTTCAATAACGTTAAAACCAAAAATTCCTTCGTCTGGATAAATAAATCCACCAAACGGCACTTCGGCATATGGACGTACCAATTCTTTATATGATTTAATAACGGTATGATAATATGGTAAAAGTGTTGTATGTCTAGGATGACCATTATACTTATATAAATAATCATAATTGAATGTATCAAGTATTTTTAGTGTTTCATTCAAATAAACGCACTTTCTGAATTGCACCTCACGTGAGGCATCACGAACTGTTGCAATTTCAAAGAAACGTAGGCTTTGATAATAATCTTTAAATTTCTTCAGATTTTCTTCTAATAGTTCAGGAATTAGTAATACTTTAGTTGGATCATCGCTTATAAATGTTTTAAAATTTCCATTAAATTGTCCTACATCCACAACAACTTTATATACTACTGTTTCATTATTCATCTATATAATCTCTCCTTTTTTATGTGAATATATACTACACTATTATATACCTATTGTCAATAATCAAAGACTTTAAAATTCTACATAAAAGGAATTATATAGAATCCTACCTAAAAAAAAGATAGATTATCTAGTTTCATAAACACTAGCTTGTTTTCTATCTTTTCCTAAATGTTCATATTTTACATATCCAGATATAGTTGCATATAAAGTATCATCTGTTCCTCTTCTTACATTCTTACCTGGATGAATTTTAGTTCCTCTTTGACGATAAATAATGCTTCCAGCATTAACAAATTCACCATCGCTAGCTTTTGCTCCTAGTCTTCTACCAGCAGAATCTCTTCCATTACTAGTAGATGATTGACCTTTTTTATGAGCAAATAATTGTATATTAAATTCTAAGAACTTAATCATAGTTATTCCTCCTTATCAATTATTTTAATGTTTTTAGGATAATTACTTGCAAGTGTATTTAAATTAGAAATCATATTATTTATAAGTATATCTATGATATTATCTTTAAAAATATATTCTATAATAATTCTAGAATCATTTTGTTCTACTTTTATAGTTTTATCATTTATAGATAATATATTATTAACAGTAGATATAACTAATGTACTAACAGAAGCACAAACAATATCTTTTCCATATTCATCATACATTGCATGTCCTAATATAGAGATTTTTTTTATATTATTATTATTTCTAATAATTTCTACTTTTATCATATTACCTCTATTTTATTGTTTTAATTTCTACTTTAGTATATGGTTGACGATGTCCCCTAGTCTTTCTAGTAGATCTCTTATTTGGAGTATAAGTAAATATTTTAATTTTCTTACTTTTACCTTGTTTTACAATAATACCTTCTACTTTAGCGTCTTTAACATAAGGATTACCTACTACGCCATTAGCCATAAGTACTTTATCAAAAACAACTTTGTCGTTATCTTTTCCTTCTAATTTTTCAACATAGATAACGTCTCCAACACCTACTAAGTATTGTTTTCCACCTGTTTCGATTACAGCTTTCATTTATATTTACCTCCTTTATTAATTGTTTAATAGACTCGCCTTTAAGGTGGCACTTGCTCTTATACCTTTTTAGTGCGGTTGAATAAATCAACTTGAGGTCTTCAAACATATACAATTCTAACATTTTTACATGACTTTGTCAAATATGTATGGTTAAAAAAAGAAAAAAATATTTTATTTATTTTTTCCTTTTTTTGGTTAATGGTTCATTATCTTTCTTAGTTTTATTTTGTAATAATTCTTCTTTTAATTGTTTTAACTCATCAATTTGATTATTCCTACTGTTAACACTTCTATTTTCTGTGTCTGAATTATTACTAAATATAACCATTTCAGTATTTTGTTCAATGTTTTTACTAGAGACATTACCTTGTTCATTGTTATTTTCAAATGCATCAACTAATTTTTTACATGATTTTCTAATTAATTCAATTTGTTCTTCTTTTGTTAATCTTTTGGCGTATCCTTCTACATTGTATATAATAATATTACTCTTTTTAATTGAAAAATATATTTCGCTTTTTTCAAATTCAGAATGGCGAATTTTTATTTTGATTGCTGAACTTAGTTCAATATCATATTTTAAATTAATAACAAAAGCATGAAAACTTGTTTTCTTTTTACTGTACTCTTCTTTTTCAAAGTCTGACATCTCTTCGATAAAATCAAATACTTTTAACGCTGTAAGCACTTTTTCTTTATTATAAATATATGCCATTCCAACCATTGTAGCATATATAATATTTCTTATTGGAAAACGTTTTAATATTTCGTTTTCTTTTTTAATAGTACTGTTTATTTTTTTAAAGGACTTGACAAATTACTATATTTTAACTTGTATCCTGAATCTGCTAAATCTTTTATTACTTTAAATGAGGTCGAACAATTAATTAAAAAAGTTACAAATTCTGTACCTCCCCAAAATAATAATAAGTTAACTACTATAGGCAATGTATTTCCCATAACTATTCCCCCTTAAAAAAAATACATTACTATTGTAGAAAAAGTATACTTTTTTGTCAAATTTAGTTAAAATTTATAATGTTAATTACAATACAAAAAGAAGAGAACTATTACATTCTCTTCTTAATTTCTAATTTAAAATATTATTCAATAATTTCAGATACTACACCAGCACCTACTGTACGTCCACCTTCACGAATTGAGAAGTTAGTTCCGTTTTCAACAGCGATTGGCGCAATTAATTCAACAGTCATTGTTACTTTGTCTCCAGGCATTACCATTTCTGTTCCTTCTGGTAATTCAATTACACCTGTAACGTCAGTTGTTCTGAAATAGAATTGAGGTCTATAGTTTGCAAAGAATGGAGTATGTCTTCCACCTTCTTCTTTAGTAAGTACATAAACTTCAGCTTTGAATTTTTTATGTGGATGAACAGTTCCTGGTTTAGCAAGTACTTGTCCTCTTTCAACTTCTTCACGAGCAATACCACGTAATAATACACCAGCATTATCTCCTGCTTCAGCATAGTCAAGTTGTTTTCTAAACATTTCAATTCCTGTAACAACTGTTTTCTTAGTAGGTTTTAAACCAACTATTTCAACTTCATCATTAAGTTTTAATTGTCCTCTTTCAACACGTCCTGTAACAACAGTTCCACGTCCTGTAATTGTAAATACGTCTTCAATTGACATTAAGAATGGTTTATCAGTATCTCTTTCTGGAGTTGGAATCCAAGTATCTACTGCATCCATTAAGTCTTCAATTGCCTTAACATATTTAGGATCTCCTTCTAGAGCTTTTAATGCTGATCCTCTAATTACTGGAGTATTATCTCCGTCATATCCGTATTCATTTAATAATTCACGAATTTCCATTTCAACAAGGTCTAATAATTCTTCATCATCAACCATATCACATTTATTCATGAATACAACCATTCTAGGAACTCCAACTTGTCTTGATAATAAGATGTGTTCTCTTGTTTGAGCCATAGGACCATCTGTTGCAGCAATAACTAAAATTGCTCCATCCATTTGAGCAGCACCTGTGATCATGTTTTTAACATAGTCAGCATGTCCTGGGCAGTCTACGTGAGCATAATGACGTTTTTCAGTTTGATACTCAACGTGAGCAGTATTAATTGTAATACCTCTTTCTCTTTCTTCAGGAGCTTTATCAATATTAGCATAATCAACAAATTCTGCTCCACCTTTGCTAGCTAGTACTTTAGTAATAGCTGCAGTTAATGTAGTTTTTCCATGGTCAACATGTCCAATAGTACCAATGTTAACATGGGGTTTGCTTCTGTCAAATTTTTCTTTTGCCATTTTTATTTCCTCTCTTTCTTAATTTAATACATATTATATTTTATCAAATTTTGGAAATATTGCAATATTTTTGCCTAATTTCCACCATTTTTTTTGATTATGTCTTCTGCTATAGATTTTGGAACTTCTTCATAATGATCAAGAACCATTGTAAAGTTTCCTCTACCTTGTGTATTTGAACGAAGACTAGTTGCATAACCAAACATTTCTGCAAGTGGTACCATTGCTTCAAATGCAATAGCATTTCCTCTAGACTCTTGTCCTAAAGGACGTCCACGTCTTGAAGTAATATCTCCCATTACAGCGCCTGTATATTCTTCTGGAGCTACAACTACTACTTTCATAATTGGTTCTAGAAGAACTGGTTTACATTTATTTTTTGCTTCTTTTAAAGCAAGTGAAGCAGCTATTTTAAATGCCATTTCAGATGAATCGACATCATGATATGATCCATCATATAATGTTGCCTTTACATCAACCATTGGATATCCTGCTAAAATACCTGTTTGCATTGCTTCTTGTAATCCTTTATCTACTACTGATATATATTCTCTTGGAACTACTCCACCAACAACATTATCAACAAATTCATAACCTTTATCAGGATTTGGTTCAAATCTTACCCATACATGTCCATATTGTCCACGTCCACCTGATTGTTTAATGTGTTTACCTTCACATTCACCCATTTGAGTAATTGTTTCACGATAAGCAACTTGAGGAGCTCCTACTGTAGCTTCTACTCCAAACTCTCTTCTCATTCTATCAATTAATACATCTAGGTGAAGTTCGCCCATTCCTGATATTACTGTTTGACCAGTTTCAGGATCAGTACGCATCTTAAATGTTGGATCTTCTTCTGCTAACTTTTGAAGAGCAAGTCCCATTTTATCTTGATCAGCTTTTGATTTAGGTTCAACAGCTTGAGAAATAACTGGTTCTGGGAATTCCATACCTTTCATTATGCATGGCTTTTTCTCATCACATAAAGTATCTGCAGTTGTTGTATTCTTAAGCCCTACAGCAGCAGCAATATCTCCGGCATATACTTCAGATATTTCTTCTCTATGATTTGCGTGCATTTGAAGTATTCTTCCGACTCTTTCTTTTACATTCTTAGTAGAGTTAAGTACATAAGAACCACTGTTTAATGTTCCTGAATATACTCTAAAGAATGTAAGCTTACCAACGAATGGGTCAGTCATAATCTTAAATGCTAAAGCAGTAAATGGTTCTGAATCAGAAGGATGTCTTAATACTTCTTTACCATCCATATCAGTACATTCAATAGATGCTACATCAGTTGGCGCAGGTAAATAATCAATAACAGCATCAAGTAGGAATTTAATTCCCATATTTCCTAAGGCAGTTCCACACATAACTGGGAAAAATTCTGCTTTTAGTACTCCTTTTCTTATAGCTTTTTTAATTGCTTCTTCTGTTATTTCTCCTCCATCTAAGTAAGTCATCATTAATTCTTCATCAAAATCTGCTGCTTTTTCAATTAAGATATTACGATATTCTTCTGCTTTATCTTTCATATCAGCAGGTATTTCTATTTCTGTATAATTTTCATCTTGCCCACCATCAAAATGATATGCTTTCATTGTTATTAAGTCAATTACACCATTAAAGTTATCTTCTGCGCCAATTGGAAGCTCTATTGCTGCGCAATTAGCACCTAATCTATCACTTATGGTCTTTAAACTAAAGTAAAAATCTGCACCCATTTTGTCCATTTTATTTGAAAAAATTATTCTTGGTACTTTGTATTCATTTGCTTGTCTCCATACAGTTTCACTTTGTGGTTCTACTCCTGCTTGTGAGTCAATTAATAACACAGCACCATCTAATACTCTAAGACTTCTTTGAACTTCAATAGTAAAGTCAACGTGTCCCGGAGTATCTATAATATTAAATCTATAACCCTTCCAAAATGCTGTAGTAGCAGCAGAAGTAATAGTTATACCACGTTCTTGTTCTTGCTCCATCCAGTCCATTTGGCTTGCTCCGTCATGAGTTTCACCAATTTTGTGAATTTTACCAGTATGATATAATACACGTTCTGTTGTTGTTGTTTTACCAGCATCAATATGGGCCATAATTCCAATATTACGAGTATGTTCTAATGATATTTTACGAGCCATATTTATTTCCTTTCTTTATTTACCATCTATAATGAGCAAATGCTTTATTAGCTTCAGCCATCTTATGTGTATCTTCACGTTTTTTAACAGAAGCTCCCACTCCATTAGATGCATCTATTATTTCATTTGCTAAATTTTCAGACATTGAATGTCCATTTCTAAGTCTTGCATATTGTACTAACCAACGAAATGCAAGCGTTTGAGCACGTTCAGCTTTAACTTCAATTGGAACTTGGTAATTAGCTCCTCCAACTCTTCTAGATTTTACTTCTAAGGCTGGCTTGATATTTTCCATTGCGGCATTGAATACTTCCATTGCTTCTTTACCAGTTTTTTCTTTAATCATTTCAAATGCTTTATAAACTATTTTTTGAGCTGTTCCTTTTTTACCATCATTCATAATTTGGTTAATTAACTTAGTAACGACTTTAGAATTATATATTGCATCAGGTAGTACATCTCTTTTTACTGCACGTCTTTTACGCATGTTCTTCCTCCTTTCTTAAATTATTAATTTAAAAGTTTTATTTTTTAGGTCTTTTTGCTCCATATTTAGAACGACCTTGCATACGGTTTTGAACTCCAGCAGTGTCCATTGTACCACGAATAATATGATATCTAACACCGATTAAGTCCTTAACACGTCCTCCTCTAATTAATACAACACTATGTTCCTGTAAGTTATGTCCAATTCCTGGAATATAGCAAGTAACTTCCATTCCATTAGATAAACGAACACGCGCATATTTACGAAGTGCTGAGTTTGGTTTCTTTGGAGTCATTGTTCCAACACGAGTACATACTCCTCTTTTTTGAGGTGAGTCTAATCTAGTAGTTTTCTTTTGAATACTATTAACTCCTACTAATAAAGCAGGTGATTTACTCTTTCTATTTTTCTTACCTCTACCCTTTCTAATAATTTGATTAATTGTAGGCATTTTAACCCTCCTTTCTTACACATATCCTGGTGTTTCATTTGTTAATCAAAAGATAAGTTCTGTGATAACACAAAACTTAAATTTCTAAACATTATTAATATATCACATCACTTGTTTAGTGTCAATATTTTTACCATAAGTTATTTAATAAATCTATTAATTGCTTTAGTTTTTATAATACCATGTTGAATTTCTCCTAGTGTAACATAGTTTCTAATTATCTCTAGTATATGAACAAGTCTATAATCATGTTGTCCATTCTTTGCTTTATTAATAATCGACTTTAACTCAGCTTTTAGTGGCTCAGATATTGGTTTTCCCATTGAATATCCAGAATCTAAAATATATTCTAATATTTCATAAAATGGATCTGGGGTATTTACCATCGCAGCATCCTTTTCTTGCAAATCATAATTAAATAAATTAACATTTTTAAATAATGCCTCATTTGCTTGACGTTCTATTTGTTGTTCATAAAATTCTACTGCATCATGTAGTTTTTTTGGCATAGATGATCCAACTCCTATTAAATAAGTTGCAGCATTTTCTCCAGTTGGTGTAGTATGAGATAATAAATGTTTTATATCAGCGATACTGCAACTAGCATTAGATAATTGTAAACAACTACATCTACGATTTAAAAAATTATTTATAATTAAATCTCCTATTTTAGCCTCTTCATCAGTATGTTCTAAAAACTTATCTGTATACCCTTTAGTAGGATATAATTTAGGTTCTATCCCTAATTCATTTGCACTAGAAACCTTTTTAATTACACGATTTAAGAAATTAGTAAGATAATTATAATCCAAGTCCTTAACTGGTTTTAATTCAATAAATTTACTTAATCTTTGATAATCGTATATTTTATGCATTATTAATGCATTAAATAATTTTATTTTTCTCTCATCATCAGGCACACTTAGTGATTGTAATAATCTATAAGTTGATACATTTTTTAATTCTATCATTTTTATTTCCTCCTTCATTTTATTGGCGCAAAAAATCACGTTATATATATGTAATTAAAACGTGATAAAATACATGTATAAAAAATTCCCCCCTGTTTTATTCGCCATTACACAAATCAATGTGTATACGATATTATACACTATTTTTAGAATTTGTCAAATATTAATTATTAACTCCATGAATTATTGTTGGTGTGTTATCATCAATACTAGCAAACTTATAACCATTTCTCTTTCCATATTGAATAATATTTCTAAGTGCATCTCTCGTTGCTGTATGCCCGTAAGAATCGTGCATTAAAACAACATTTGCCCTATAATGACTAAGATTGTTTACAACATTTAAATAGATTCTATTAGAATCACTGTATGCCCCGCCTGCATCATCAGCATCTACATTCCAATCAAAATATCTATATCCCCTATTTAATACTTCTCCAGTTAAACGGCTCATTATGCCTACCGAATAATTTCTACTTACAGTATTAGAGCTTCCACCAGGAAATCTTATTAAATTACTTTTTTTACCAATGATATTTTCAAGTTTATTGCTTATATTATTTAAGTCATTAAAATAATTATCTACTGAACTATATACATAACTATAATCATGAGAATACGTATGTAATCCAATAGTATGTCCTTCATCATATGCCCTTTTTATTATATAATTGATTGAATCTGATTGACCAGTTATAAAAAATGTCGCCTTTACGTCTTCCTCTTTTAATATATTTAAAATATCTAATGTTAAATTACTAGGGCCATCATCAAAAGTTAAATATATGTATCCATTACCTCCACCACTTGGGGGATATATTACACTTATCTTTCTTTTTACACTAGAAACATTTCCCTCTTTATCTTTAACAGTATAAATAAGTTCATAAGAACCAACTCTAGTATTATCAACTTTTCCGCTTACTTCTACTAAAGAAGTAATATCACCATCACAATTATCAGTTGCACTATATCCTTCTTCATTATAAACATTTCCTTTATATATAACAACATTTTCATATCCCTTTAAAGTAATTACTGGTGCTTCGGTATCACCTTCAGTAATTTTTCTTTCCACTGATACTTTATTCTTAGAACTATCTTCTACTGAATAAACTATTTTATCTTCTAAATATTCTTTTTTTACTTTAGATGTTAGATCACCATCATATTCATCAGTTGCACTATATCCTTCTTCATTGTATTCACAATTTGGGCATACTACTACTTCGTTATTGCCATTTAATATTATAACAGGACTTTTTTTATCTACAACATTTATTATTTTTGTCTTTTCCATTTTAATAAATCCATAATTTATACTATATTTAATTTTATATTTACCAATTTTATTAGTATTTACTTTCCCTTCAACTTTTATTTTTTTACTATAATCTTTAAATAAATTCTTAGCACTTACTTTACCTTCTACGTATTTATCATTGTAATTTATAGTTATCTCTTTATTATCTAATTTTATTTTGGGAATAAATATTAGATAAAATAAAAATACACTAAATATTACTATTAATATTGCTATATATATTGACTTCTTTTTCATAATACCACTTACTTAAAATCTAACATAAATAATAAAAAAAGACAATATTTTATATAAATATCATCTTATTTTACATTATATTCCTCTTAAATTATTTATAATTGTATTAATTATAATTATTACTATTATTTTTTTATAATAAGTTCCCATTTTTTTTAAATAATTGTTTAAATTCCTTTTATCAAAGATAATATCACTAATTAATAATAAATTTATATATATTAATAAAAAAAATATTGGAATTGATAATAAATTATAATTAAATGACTCTATAAAATTTAATTTAATTATTTCTTTGAATCCTCTAGTTAATCCGCATGAAAAGCATGAGATATTAAATATAGTTTTAAATAAACACCCTATAGAATATTCCTTTATAAAAAATATGTAGCACAAAAAGCTCTCTAGTAATACAACTATTATTTTTATCAATCTATTCATGATAAAAAAGATTTAACTTTAATTTGTTAAATCATTTCCATTAGCATCTTTATTAATACTTCCAGTTAGAATAAGAATACCTTCAATTAATCCCCATATACTAGAAACTGCTGCCAAAAATCCACAAGACAGTACACTAATTAATAACTGTGCTACAGCTTTTCCGGTATAACCCAAATAAAAGTTATGTACACCAAGAGCTCCTAAAAATATACCAAGCAGCCCTGCTGCTACTTTTGATTTTCCATTTGGATTAGGATTATCACTAGAGTTAGATACTTTCTTACCACATTTTAGGCAAACATCTGCTCCTTCATTCAATTCTGCACCACAATTTGGACAAAACTTTGCCATAATATCACTCCTTTGTATAATTATATCACACTATTTAATTTTTTTTCTACTATTTTTAACTTATCTTTTTCTTTTTGTAAATTACTTCTTTCTGCTTCTACTATATTAGCAGGAGCCTTATTTACATAATTAACATTTGCAAGTAATTTTTCTCTTCTAGAAATAGAATTTAATAAATTTTCTTTTTCTTTTTGTAAATTTTCTTTTTCTTTTTGTAAATTTTCTTTTTCTTCTTCTAAATTTTTAGAATTATCATATAAAATATCTATTCTTATACCATTATATTCTATTATTTCACTATTAATTTCTTTATTTTCCTTACAAACTTTACAACGGGTATCTTTTGGATTTCAGTTTGTTTGGCAACCTTATCCACCTATATAGCCTTATAATATGTTTCTGTTCGTTGGTCCACGATTTTGTTCCACGCTTCCTTTAGCCCTAACATCACTGTTAATGCGTTGCGCTTCTCTAACACTTCGTCGATACCTACGCATGTAGTGGACTTTCACCACCTAGTTATATACCATGCACGGCACACCAAAAAAACAAGCATATTTATGCTTGCCTTTTGTTTTGTTTGTTTTATTCTACTTCTTCTAAGTTTAATTCTATATTGTCAACATTATAATCTTTATCAATTGCCTTAATATTTAGATTTTCAATGAATAAAGTTGCCTTAAAATCTTTAATTGAAGCATTTATTGCATCTTCTAGTTCTCGATTTAAACTTAAATCTAAATTTCTAATTGGAGTTTTTAATGATACATTATTATTAGTTTTTTCTCCTCTTGCTTGACTTATAATATCAATTATAATATCACCATTTTTTATTTCATCAAAATAGTTGAACTCGAATGGTTTGATTTCAGTTAAATGGATTGATACTTTATTATGATATAATTCTTGGAATATTTCTTCTGTTATGAATGGGAAGAAAATACTAAAATCTTGTAGTAATTTATATAAAATCATATAAACTGTTTTCTGTCCAGAATATCTTGCTTGCTCTCCAAATTCTTCTGGTCTGTATAATCTATGTTTTACAATCTCGATATAGTTATCGCAAAAATTCCAGAAGAATTTTTCTAAATGATTTAGTGCTAATCCAACTTCATATTCATCTAAATATTTTAAAAACCCACTTTCCATTTCTTGATATTTTCCTAATATCCATTTATCAATATATTCATAATCATTAAATTCCTTATCTTCATAATCAGATAGATGCATTTCTATAAACTTAGAAACATTCCATAACTTATTAACTAACTTACGTCCTCTTAATAATGTTTCTTCACTAAATACCATGTCAGTTCCCAATCTTCCTGATCCAGCCCAATAGCGAATAACATCAGCAGAATATTGTTTTATTAAATCTAATGGTTCAACTTTACTATTGCCTTTACTTTTACTTATTTTTTCGCCCTTGCTAGCCATTACAAAACCAGAAATCATTACATTATCCCAAGGTCTAATTCCAAAATGATAAAAACTTTTTACAATTGTATAAAAATCCCAAGTTCTAATAATTTCAGAAGCATTTGTTCTAATACTCATTGGTTTTAAGAAAGATTCATTATTTTCTTTTTCGCCAAATTTCATATTTACTAATGGCGTAACAGATGAGGTTGCCCAAGTATCCATAACATCAGTTTCTGGAATAAATTCTGTACATCCACATTTTGGACACTTATCACAATGTGGTTGTTGTGATAATGGGTTAACAGGCAAATCTTCTTCACGTGCAAAAATTGCCTCTCCACAATCTTTACAATACCATACTGGAAATGGCACTCCAAAATATCTCTGTCTTGATATACACCAATCCCACATAATATTTTCTACCCACTCATTATAACGATTGTGCATATGTGATGGATGCCATTTGATTTCATTACCAATTTTCAAGAAATCCTCTTTATGATTCATTATATCGATAAACCATTGTTTCATAACAGAATATTCAACTTCTTTGCCACATCTTTCATGTGTTTGAACTTCATGTTCTAATTCTTCTATTTTAACAATGTAACCCCCATTTTGTAAATCTTCAATAATTTTACTTCTTGCTTCCTTTATTTTCATTCCACCATAATTTGGTACTGAATCAATTATTTTACCATTATCAGTAAAAATATATTTTAATGGTAAATTATATTTTTTCCACCATTCAATATCAGTTTGATCACCGAAAGTACAGCACATAACTACGCCTGTACCTTTATCAATTGCAACTTTTTCATCAGCCATTATTGGAACTTCAACATCAATAACTGGAATATGTGCTGTTTTACCAATTAAATGCTTATGTTCATCATCGTTTGGATTAACAAAAACACATACAATTGCTGGGAGCAATTCAGGTCTAGTTGTTGCGATTGTAAATTCTTCACCATCTTCTACTGTTTTAAAATTAACATAATTAAATGTTGTTTTTATTGTTTTTGTTTCTAACTCTGCCTGTGCTATTGAAGTTAAACACTCATTACACCATAATGCAGGACTTTCCTTGTGATAGCAATGACCTTTCTTTATCAAATCTAAAAATGACAATTGACTAATTTTTATTGTAGAAGGGCTTACTGTCTTATAATGAATATCCCAATCTGTGCTAACTCCCATTTTACTAAATAATTCTTGAAATTCTTCTTCATATTTGTCAGTTGTCTCATAACATAATTTCGAGAATGCTTCTCTACCAATTTCATGAGCTTTTTTACCTTGTTCTTTTTCTACCAATCTTTCACTTGGCAAACCGTTATCATCAAAACCAAATGGATAAAAAACATTATATCCTCTCAATCTTTTATATCTAGCGATCATTTCAGTTTGCGAATATGAGAAAATATGACCAATATGAATTTTACCATTAACCGTTGGTGGTGGTGTATCTATTGAAAAAACTTTTCTATTATCTTTATTAAATTTATATACTTTATTGTCATTCCAATATTCTAA
This sequence comes from uncultured Bacilli bacterium, assembly GCA_944359705.1. Lineage (GTDB taxonomy): Bacteria > Bacillota_I > Bacilli_A > RF39 > UBA660 > CALVVX01. The sequence continues at coordinate 16,528 of CALVSZ010000012.1, forward strand.
CCATTTTGCTTCTTTTTCTAATGCATTATATTTTTTATCTAACATATACTATTTTCCTCTCTTTTCTCTTAATAATTCTTAATAGGAATACCCTAACGAACCATTTATTTTCAACATATTTTTTAATTTTGTACCAAAAGGTGTCCTTTTAACAACACCTGTTCCAAATTCCATATCAGCATGAAAATCCCCAATTACTGGTATTTTCTTATTTACGATTTGTAATATAACATTTTTTCCTATATATTTCTTATATCTTTCATCTTTTGGATTAACTGCTACGGCTGTATCTCCAAATAAAGTTTCTGGTCTTGTTGTGGCAACTTCTAAATATTCATCACTATCTTCTAACATATATTTAATATGATAGAAAGCGCCCTTTACTTCTTTATAGATAACTTCTTCATTAGATAGTGCTGTCATTGCTTCCGGATCCCAATTTATAATTTTCTCTCCTCTATAAATAAGTCCTTCATTATATAAATCTACAAAAACTTTTCTAACTGCTTTGGATAATCCTTCATCCAAAGTAAATCTTTCTTTATCATAATCAAGTCCTAACTTAGCCCATTGTTTATGAATATTATCTCCATATTCTTCTTTCTAAGACCACGCTACTTTTAGCCACTCTTCACGGTCCATTTCTCTAGGATTAATTCCTTCACTTTTTAATTTTTTATCTACTTTAGCTTGAGTGGCAATTCCTGCATGATCCATTCCTGGAAGCCATAGAGCATCATATCCATCCATTCTTTTATATCTAGTAATTATATCTTGAATAGTTGTATCCTAAGCATGACCTAAATGTAATTTACCTGTTACATTAGGAGGCGGTATAACAACACAGAAAGGTTTCTTATTTAAATCACCACTTTTAAAGTATCCATTTTCTAACCATTTATCATATTTCCCTTTTTCTACTTCTATGTGATTATATTTTTTGTCTAACATTTAAATCATCCTATCTTTCTATCAACATAATTAACTAAAACCTTTTCTATTTGTGTAAAAAATCCTTTTATCTCATCACTTGTATATGATAGAGAATCAAATATTTTACTTACATAATTATTATCTTTTAATAAAGCATAACTATATCGATAATTTAAGCAAAAAGTATTAGATAATATTGATAATATTTCATCAGAATTGTTTTCAGTAGTATTTTTCTCTACTAATTGCATCGTTTTAAAATTATTATAAACAAGTTCAGTTGGGTAAGATGTAATTCTACTATCAATATAAGGATAGTTTAACATTATCCTAAAAGAATCTATTCGATGAGCATCTCTTAATACTTTACAAAAAGCGGCACTTTTTTCATCAATTCCATTAGGAAGGCCATTTTTATCATAAGCAAATATTGCAAGCTTAATAATATCATCATAACTTGTATCATCAGTAATTTCTCTAAGTAAATTTTCTTCAAATAACATTTTAGCAGACTTTAATGCATAATCTTCACTTTTTTCATTATCCATATGATAACTAGGCATTTTATCAAATTTAGCTATATCGTGAAATAAACCAATTAATTCACATACTGTTATTTCTTCTTCATTAAATAGTCCCGTAACTAAAGCTATATCTTTACATAATTCCATAACTTTCAAAGAATGAAAATATCTACTTTTAATATTTACATTATTCATATCAAAATTTTTAACATATTGTTCAAAAACTTTCATAACCCTACTACTTTTTAACTTCATTAAAATCCCTTCCTATTAAAAAAATAATTCTTCCTATTAAAGGACGAATTATTTATATTTTATTTTGCCCTTTAACGCAGGATACGTAATATCTATTATAAACTCTATTAATATCTTAGAGTTTTTCTCTACACATGTATTAAGTATATAATAAATATTATATTATTTCAATATTTTTAATAACATTAATTGGCTTTTTTACCAATATAATAATTCTTTTTCCCTCTTCTTATAATTATATATTTTTTATGAAGGAAATAGCTTTCATCTATAATTAATTCTAAATCATTTACTTTATTTCCATTTATTGATATTGCATTACCAGATATAAATTCTCTTGCTTCTCTTTTACTAGAAGCTATTTTCATTTTTATTAGTAAATCAACAATATTATTATTAACATCTACTTCACTAATTTTTTCATTTTTAAATATATCTTCAATATCAGAAATTTCTAAATCATCAAATTTATTATTAAACAAACTTTCTGTTAAATTTAGAGCTTTTTTATATTCTTCTTCACCATGCAAAAATATTATTACTTCCTTAGCTAAAGTTTTTTGAGCTTCTCTTAAATGAGGATTATTCTTTACTTCTAACTCTAATCTGTTAATTTCTTCAATAGGCAAAAATGTAAATACTTTTAAGTAATCAATTACTTTCTCATCTTCAGCATTTAATAAATATTGATACATTGTATAAGGAGATGTTTTATTTTTATCAAGCCACAAGGCATTTCCTTCACTTTTACCAAATTTAGTTCCATCCTTGGTAGTTACAAGTGGCATAGTAAAACCATACGCTTCTTTTCCTGTTTTTTTCCTTATTAAATCAATTCCTGCGGTAATATTTCCCCATTGATCGGATCCTGCTACTTGCATAATGCAATTTTTAGTTTCGTATAAATGTAAGAAATCTAATGCCTGCATAATCATATATGAAAATTCAGTATAAGTAATACCTGTTTCTAATCTTCTTCTAATGATATCTTTATCTAACATATAATTAACATTAAAGTATTTCCCGTAATCTCTTAGGAAATCAATAAAATTAATGTCTTTAGACCAATCATAATTATTTACAATTTCAAATCCAAAAAGTTCTTTTACTTGTTTTGTCAAACATTCAATATTATGTTCTACTTCTTCAATAGTTTTCATTTCTCTTTCCGTTGTAGGTCTAGGATCCCCGATTCGTCCGGTAGCGCCTCCAATTAATAAAATAGGATTATGACCCGCTTCTTTTAATCTTTTAGATATTAAAAAAGAAGATAAATGTCCAATATGCAAACTATCTGCAGTTGGATCTGTTCCTATGTAAAAAGTTAATTTATCATTATTTAATTTATCTATTAAATCTTTGCTAGATATATCTTTTATTAACCCACGCCATTTTAATTCTTCATATAATGTCATAGTATTCCTTCTTCCTTATGTGTATTATATATTAAAAAGTTGATTTTTACCAGTTATATTTTTTATTTCTACAACTAATTCCTCATATCTTTGATATTCTGCTAGAGAATAGATTTCAATTCTTTTCTTTAATTTTTCTAAATATTTTTCATCTTCAATAACATAATATTTATTTTTATATACTATATTGTTCATTCCTAATGGAATCCATAAATCGATTAAAATACCCGCATAAGTCATGTTTTTTCCCTTAGGAAAAAGATTAACTTGCGATTCTAAGTTTTCTAAATTTGTAATTATTTTTCCCCCATTATTAAGTATTCTTTCAATTGCCTTTATCTGTTTATCCAATAGTTGATCATAATGTTTTTTATCATTGTTTATTTTAGGATTTATATAATATTCTTCTAGATAATTAATTATTTTATCAGTATCTAATTCATATTCCATAAGTAAAAGTTCATAATCATATCCTTCTTTTCTAGGATTTAATTCTTTTTGTAGATAACTATCTAAAAATAATATTTCTAATTCTGGTATCAATATTTTTTCATTATTTATAATAACTGTATCATACCCTTTATCTAATAAACCTTTATCTAAATTAGATAAACTTTTTGTTTCAGCACCACTATAATATTCTATATTTCCAAAAGCATCTTTAACATTAGCACTTCCCTTAGTATCTCCTAATTCTACTTCTTTTACATCATATAAAACTATTTCACTATGTTTTTTTAATGGATAACAATGATTATTTTTTCTTCTATTTAAAACATTACCCTGAAGAGCTAATTCAATTGCTAGTTCTCCCCCAAACAAATAATTAATATTATTTTTTTCTTTTTGGGGCCATAATTTAACAATTAAAAAAATCTTATTAATAAACTCTTGATAATTACTTATTACTATTCCTTCATTATAAGTATCTAAATGATATTTTCTTATTTCTTTAATATCTTCATAATTAAATTCTTCTTTTTCTAGTAATTTGTATATATCCATCTATTATCATCACCTATTTATTCTCTATATTTGTAATTATTTCTCTAATTTTTCTAAATCTATGATTTAATCCTGATTTAGTTATTTTTACTCCTGTTTCTTTTGTCATTATATCACTTAATTCTTGTAGTGATACTTCTCTATATTTTAGACGGTATTTAATTACTTCTTTTAATTTATCATCTAATAAATCAATTATATCATATTTTTCTAATTTTTCGATATCTTTTATTTGCCTTGATGAAGTTAGAAAAATTTTATCAATATTTGCTTGTTCACAATTATTAAGTCTATTAGTCATGTTAACATGATCTCTATATATTCTTATATCTTCAAAATACATAACAGCATTATAAGCTTTTATTATTCTTAAATAATCAGAAATTTTTTCTGCTTCTTTTATATATACCATATATTTTTTTTCTCTTTTTATAACTTTACTATTTAATTTATAACTATTTAATAAACCGGATACATAATTAGCATATTCTTTATCATTTATAATAAATTCTAAATGATATCTTGAAGTTTTAGGATCATTTATACTTCCTGATACTATAAATAAACCTCTTAAATATGCTCTTAATAATTCTTCATCATTTATTAAATAAGTTTTTGGTATACATAAATTATTATCTGAATCAATTATTGATAAATCATTTAATATCTCTTTATTTTTCTTTTTTATTTCTAATATATAATTTATTCCTTTATTAAAACTATATCTTTGTCTTATTGTTATTGTTGGAGTTATATCATATAAATCTTTAAACATTTTATATATTCTTCTTGCAATAGCATTATTTTCAGTAATTACTTTTATATATGGATAGATATCAGATGAATTTCTAACTATTGCTGATAATTCTGATATTGCTTCTAATTTAGTATATTCTAATTTAGATATTTCATTTTTTATTTCTGTAGAAAAAGTCATCTTATTTATCCTTTGTTATATACGTAAATATTGCTAAAGCTGTTTTAACTGGGTCATGTCTTACTTGATTATTGACAATAGTTGCCAAATCTTCTTTTATTAATTCTATTCCCATTTTTGATATTTCTTCTTCATCTATTAAAATAGGTGTACTTTGTTCTTCTAAGTATAGTTCTTGAATACTTTTATCTATTAATTTAGAATTAGCAATTACAACATCAATAAAATTATCACTTACATATTTATTTATTTGTTTAACACAATCACTTACATAAAAACCATCAGTTTCTCCATGTTCCGTCATGGCATTACATACATACATTTTTTTAGCTTTTGATTTCTTTAAGGCTTCTACTACATTTGGTTCTAATAAATTAGGTATAATACTTGTATATAAACTTCCTATACCTAGAATAACTAAATCTGCTTTCTTTATTGCTTTTAATACTTCAGGTGTTGCTTTTACTTCATTTTTATATTTTATATAATCAATTTCTTTACCTGCTTTAGTTATATTACTTTCACCTTCAATAATTTCTCCATCTTTTGTTATTGCTTGAAGAACTGGTAAATCTTCTGTAAAAGGTAAGATTCTACCTTTTATATTTAATATTTTACTTAAAGATTCTAATGATTTGGTTAAATTACCTGTAATATTGAATAATGCTGTCAAAAGTAAATTCCCCATTGCATGATTATTTAAATCACTATTTGTATTAAATCTATATTGTAAAAGTTGTTCTACCAATGGTTCTACTTCTGATAAGCTAACTAAAACATTTCTTAAGTCTCCAACTGCTGGAGTATTAAATTCTTTTCTAAGTACTCCTGAAGAAGAACCATCATCTGCTACTGTAACAATAGCAGTTATATCAATAGGGAATAATTTAAGTCCCCTAAGTAAAGTGGATAATCCTGTTCCTCCACCTAAAACAACTACTTTCTTCATAATTGTACCTCCATTCAACATTATATCATAAATAAGTAATTTATGACTATAAATATAATTTTAAAAGAAATTCTAAATATTTAATAGAATTTCTTTAAAGAGATAACGTATATTATCAGGGAACACTGATAATACACTTTATCATAGATTTTGTATTATCAGAGAAAAATTAAAGAAATCCTTATACACAAAGGGTTTCTTTTTGACTTTTCACTGATAACGGTTATAATATTTTCTACTGGCAATGCGCCAGTAAAGAAAGGAGCGTGTATTAATGAATACACTAGATTTTAAAACTTATATTAAATTTATTAGAAAGGAGGCACTTGAAATTGGTTTTTCTATTACAACTATGGATGGTTATCTAAAAATATGGAAAAAGTTTATCATTTGGAAAAATGAATCTAATTTTATTTATAACAAAGCCGAATATTCAAGATTTTTATTAGAATATTATAAATTTGATATTACTAAATATACAAATAAATCTATTTCTCGTCATCAACAGTTAATACGTTCTAAAAGAATTCTTGATGATTTTGATACTTATAAAAAATTTATGATTAAAAGAAGTTTACCTAATGCTTTATATTCTAATTATCCAAGTAATTGGAACTTAATTTTGGATAATTATTTAAATTATGTAAAAGATGTACGTCAAAATAGTAGTAGAAGTATAAAATCTAAAAAAGATTATCTTATTCGTATATTATCCTATTTTTATCAAAATGGTTTAAAAAATATTGAAAATATTTCTAAAAATAAAATTACTGAATTTATAAATTACGTTATAGGTAAAGGTGATGTTTCTAAAAGAAGAAATTTTTATGTTTTAAGGGATTTTTTAAATTATCTATTTATTGAAAATATTATTTTAGAGGATTTATCAATTTTTGTACCTAGAATTAGTCGAAGAAGAAAAAGAAAATTACCAACTTATTTAAAACAACATGAAGTTGAAAATTTACTTGAAAGTCTTCCAAGAACAAGAAAAGTTGACATTAGAAATTATGCAATTATTTTATTAGCTGCTAGACTTGGACTTAGAATAAGTGATATTTTAAATATTAAATTAAAAGATATTGACTGGAAAAATTGCAAATTAACCATTATCCAACCCAAAACAAATAATTTAAATGTTTTGCCTTTATCTAAAGAAGTTGGATGGGCTATTATAGATTATATTAATAAATCAAGACCTAAACATAAAAATGAATACTTATTTGTTAAAATGAAGTATCCTTTTGAAAAATTGGCAAAATTTACTGAGTTTAATAAATATTTTGATAAATGTGATATCGAAGTAAATGATACAAAAAAAGGAATTCATAATCTAAGACATAGTTTGGCATCTAATATGTTAGATAATGATATTCCTATTCACATTATTTCATCAGTTTTAGGTCATTCTTCCATTAATACCACATC
>CALVSZ010000013.1 GCA_944359705.1 uncultured Bacilli bacterium
CCTCCTTTCGGAGGTGTATTATACCACAACCCTTAACTCTTTTTTATTAATGTCTACTTTAAGGGGTGCATTTCAAACACTTATTCTTTTTTATACCAATTCCAAAATAACAGTTAAAGCACTATCTCCTTTTCTTTCTGTTAATTTAATTATTCTCGTATAACCACCATTACGATCCTTATATCTAGGTACTAATTCATTAAATACTTTATTTACACATGCTTCATCATTGTGTAAGAAAGCTAGTGCAAGTCTTCTTGAAACAAGAGTACCTTTTTTTCCATAAGTAATCATTTTATCTAAACTTTTTCTTACTTCTTTTGCTCTAGTTTCTGTAGTAACTATCTTTTCATTTTCAATTAGTTGTTTTGTTAAAGTAGCTAACATACTTCTTCTGTGTTTATTTGTTCTTCCTAATTTTCTATAAGCCATAACTTTTACCTCCTAACTTAATCTTCATCTCTAAATGATAAACCTAAACTTTTAACTTTATTAATTACCTCTTTTAAAGATTTTTTACCTAAATTTCTTATTTTCATCATTTCATTTTCTGTTTTGTCTGTTAAATCTTGAACAGTCGTCATGCCTGCTCTTTTTAAACAATTGTATGCTCTTACTGATAAATCTAAATCATCAATAGATGTCTCTAATGCTTTTTGACTTGGATCTTCAGTCTTCGAAATCATAAGCCCTGTTTCATCAGCGATTTCATTTAAATTAGCTAAAATTTCAAAATGTTCAATTAATATTCTACTAGCTAATGAAATGGATTCTTCTGGTGTAATAGAACCATTAGTCCATACCTCAATAATTAATTTATCATAATTATTATTTTGACCTACGCGAGCTGATTCTACTTCATAGTTAATTCTTTCGATTGGAGAATACAAACTATCAATAGCAATAACATTATTTTTAATTTTATCCCCCATCATTTTTTTGTTGTCCTCAGCTCTTGTATATCCACGACCACTTCCTAAAGTCATTTCCATATTAATAGACCCACCTTCTACTAATGTAGCTATAACTTGATCAGGATTTAATACTTCAATATCAGCATCAGGCTCTATATCTCCAGCAGTTACTACTCCAGGATTAGAAGCTTTTAATCTAATTATCTTATCAGGATCTTTTGAGTGATTTTTTATAACAACATTTTTTAAATTTAAAACAATTGCTGTTACATCTTCGATAACTCCGTCAATCTTTTGAAACTCGTGAGCTACTCCATCAATTTTAACACTAGTAATTGCATCTCCTGGTAAAGAAGAAAGCATAACTCTTCTAAGAGCATTTCCTAGAGTAGTTCCAAAACCTCTTTCTAAAGGTTCAATTTCAAATTTTCCATAGTTATCACTTTCTATATATTCCTTAACCTTATAATTAGGTTTCTCGAATTTTAACAATTTAACGCACTCCCTTTCTTACTATCCACGTCTTCTTTTTGGTGGACGACATCCATTATGTGGTATTGGTGTTACATCTGTAATTGTTTTTACTTCAAGACCAGCATTTTGTAAAGAACGAACTGCAGTATCTCTTCCTTGTCCTAAACCTTTTACAAATACATCAACAGTTTTCATTCCCATATCAGCAGCTTTTTTACCAGCAGCTTCAGCTGACATTCCAGCAGCATAAGCTGTAGATTTCTTACTACCTTTAATTCCTTGTGTTCCAGATGAAGCCCAACATATAACGTTTCCTTCAGCATCTGTAATAGTTACAATTGTATTATTGCATGTTGATACAACATGTACTTGACCATGTGGAACATTTTTCTTAACTTTACGTTTTCTTGCATTATACTTTGCCATACAACTATCCTCCTATTATTTCTTCTTATTAGCAACTACTTTACCTTTTCCCTTACGAGTACGAGCATTTCTATTAGTTCTTTGTCCTCTTACAGGTAAATTTTTCTTATGTCTAGTTCCTTGATAAGAACCTATTTCCATTTTATTTTTTATGTTCATATTAACTTCACGACGAAGTTCACCTTCAACTAAATATTTATCTACTTCTGTTCTTATTCTTCCTAGTTCTTCATCTGTAAGGTCTTTTGCTTTAGTATCTAAATTTACATTAGCAGCCTTAAGAATAGTTCTAGATAAATTTCTTCCTATACCATAGATATAAGTAAGTGAAATTTCAATTCTTTTATCATTAGGTATATCAATACCTTTAATACGTGCCATATATTATTTCCCTCCTAATACTAACCTTGTTTTTGTTTATGTTTTGGATTTTCACAAATTACCATAACTTTGCCTTTACGTTTAATTACTTTACATTTTTCGCACATAGGTTTAACTGACGCTCTTACTTTCATCTTAATTCCTCCTATTTTTACTTTTTATTATAAATTATACGCCCATGTGTTGGATCATAAGGTGATAATTCCATAACCACAGTATCACCTGGTAAAATACGTATATTATTTACGCGCATTTTACCAGAAACATGGGCTTCTACTATATGACCTCCTGGAAGTTCTACTTTAAATTTACCTCCTGGAAGCAAATCTGTTACTTTACCTTCAGCTTCAATTACATCGCTTTTAGCCACAATTATCATCTCCTGTCAATATTTTATAACCATCTTTTGTTACTGCAACTGTGTGTTCAAAGTGCGCTGATGGTTCATCATCACCTGTTATTATTGTCCAATCATCATCCAAAATGAATACTTCTGCTGTACCTAAGTTCAACATTGGTTCAACAGCAATAACCATCCCTTCTTTTAAAATTGGACCAGTATTTCTTTTACCATAATTAGGAACTTCTGGGTCTTCATGCAAATGACTTCCTACTCCATGACCAACCAATTCCTTAACAACTCCTAAGTGATATTTATTTGCATATTCTTCAATAGCTGCACCTATATCACCAATTCTTGCTCCTGGTTTTACTTCCTTAAGTCCTACATATAAAGCTTCTTCTGTATGTTTAAGCAAGTATTCCATTTCTTTAGATATAGTTCCTACTCCATAAGACCAAGCCGAATCACCGTGATATCCTTTATAACAAGCACCAATATCAATACTTATTATATCTCCATTTCTAAGTTTTCTTTTTGATGGAATTCCATGAACTACTTCATTATTTATTGAAGTACATATACTCCCTGGGAACCCATTATAATTTAAAAATGATGGTGTAGCACCTTTACTTCTAATAAAATCTTCTGCTAATTTATCTAATTCTTTAGTAGTTATTCCAGGTTTAATATATTGCTTTAAATATTGATGAGTTAAATAAACAATATGTCCAGCTTCTTTTAATAAAGATAATTCATATTCACTTCTAATACTAATCATATTAACTTTCTAACACCTCTATTATTTCATTAAATATATCATTAACACTCTTATTTTTATCAATATTTATAATATATAAAATTCCTTTTCTTTGGTAAAAATCCTTTAAAGAATTAGTTTTAGTAATAAATGTTTCAAACCTATTTAAAAACACTTTTTCATTATCATCATCACGTGCTTTTAAATAGCAACCACATTTATCACAGACTCCGTCCTTTTTAGGCCTTAAATCATCTACTAAGAGATTATAACTAGTGCCACAATCTGGACAAACAATTCTACTAATAGTTCTTTTTAATGCCAAAGTTTTATCTATATCAAAATATATTACTTTACCAATATCTCTATTTAATTTATTAATTAATTTTTCATACTCAATAGCTTGAGAGATATTTCTAGGATAACCATCTAATATATAACCATTAGAGCAATCAGATGAACTTAATCTTTTCTTAAGAAGATTTAATATGGTAGCATCGTCAATTAAGTCACCTTTATCCATAATTTCCTTTAGCTTTAAACCCAAAGTAGTTTCTTTTTTTATTTCATCTCTAAGTAAATCTCCTGTTGATATATGAGGAATATTATATTTTTCACTAATTAACTTAGCTTGTGTTCCTTTACCTGCTGCAGGTGGAGCAATCAATATAATATTCATCATTATCTAACACCTTTATAATTTCTATTTATCAATGTACTTTCTAATTGTTTATAAGTTTCCAAAACAACTCCTACAACAATTAAAATTCCCGTTCCACCAATTGTTGCACTTGATGGCAAATTTGCAGATAAGAAATTACTAAACACAATAGGCAATCCTGCAATTATTGAAATAAATATAGCACCAAGCAATGTAATTCTAGAAAGTACTGTTTTTATATATTTAGTAGTTTCTTTACCTGGTCTAATCCCTGGAATATAACCACCCTGCCTATTTAAATTTTTAGCAAGTTCTTCGGGGTTAATTTGTAAGAATGTATAAAAGAAACAAAAGAAAAATATAACAATTATATATACAATAAATCCTGCTGGAGTTGTATAATTTAAATATTTATTTACAAATAACACAAAACCATTATTGCTATCTAAAAGCCCTGCTATAAAGGCTGGCACAGAAAATACCACTGAGGCCAATATTACTGGCATAACATTTGCAGAATTTAATTTAAATGGTATATAGTTTTGTTTAGCACCATAAGCACTACTAGTTTGATTAGAGTACTGTATTGGAATTCTTCTTTCTGATTTTTCTATAAATACAACTCCTACAATAATTGCTAAATAGAATAAAACAAATATAATAAAACTAACTATACCTATAAATAATGATGATGTACTATTTATTATTAATGCCTCAAATGTATCAATAAACATTTTTGGTATTGATGAAATAATACCACCCATTATAATTAAAGATAAGCCATTACCAATTCCTTTTGACGTCATTTGATCTCCAAGCCATAACAAGAAAGCTGTACCGGCTGTTAAAATAATTGATATTCTTATATAATCAAAGGCACTTCCACCCTTTACAAAGGTAAAAGACATAGCCAAGCCCTGTAAGAAAGCAATAATTAAACCTAAATATCTATTAATTTGATTAATCTTTTGTCTTCCTTCTTGACCTCTTTCTTTAAGTTCTGTGAAATATGGAATAATATCCATTTGAAGAATTCCTGTTATAATAGATGCTGAAATATATGGCATAACACCAAGAGCAAATATTGAAAAATTCTTCAAAGCACCTCCTCCAATAACGTCATATAATTGCCATAGTCCTAAATTAGATATAGCGCCTTCGGTACCAGGAGTTGGAATAGTCGTACCTACTGCAAATATTAATAATCCAAGTAAAGTAAAACCAATCCTTTTTCTTATATCTTTATTTTTAGAACTAAATAACAATTTAAGTGTTTTAAACATCTAAATCACCTCAGTTTTTCCACCAATGTTTTCAATTTTTGTTTTAGCGGTATCTGAGAATTTAGCGGCTTTAACAGTAAGTTTTTTAGTTAATTCTCCATTACCTAAAACCTTTACCCCGTCTAACTCTTTCTTAATTAAACCAGCTTCTTTTAATAGTTCTGGCGTAACAACTGTTCCTTCTTCAAATCTATCTAAGTCCCCTACATTAACAGTAGCATAAACTGTTCTAAAATTATAGTTGTTGAATCCTCTTTTTGATAATCTTCTAAATAGTGGTAATTGACCTCCTTCAAATCCTGGTCTAACTCCTCCACCACTTCTAGCATTTTGTCCTTTTTGTCCTTTACCAGCAGTTTTTCCATTTCCGCTTCCTGGTCCACGTCCTACTCTTTTACTTACTTTAACAGATCCATAATTAGGATGTAATTCATGTAATTTCATTAGTTAAAAATCTCCTCTACAGTTTTTCCTCTTAAAGCAGCGACATGACTAGGTGATTTTTGAGCTTTTAAAGCTTTTAATGTTGCTCTTGCCATATTAACTTTTGTACTAGCTCCTAGACTTTTAGAAAGGACATCTTTAACACCAGCAAGTTCTAGTACATCACGTACAGGACCACCAGCTTTAACTCCAGTACCTTCAGCTGCTGGTTTTAGCATAACTTTAACAGCTCCTTCTTTTACTGTGATTTCGTGTGAAATAGTACGATTATCAATTAATTCAACTTTTATTAGATTTTTTGAAGCAGCAAGCGTTGCTTTCTTAACTGCGTCTGGCATTTCTTTTGCTTTACCTGTTCCAATGCCAACTCTACCTTTTCTATCTCCTACTACAACAATAGCAGCAAAACGAAATATACGTCCACCTTTAACAACCTTAGTAACACGATTAATATCAATAACTTTTTCTTCTAATGTTTTAACAGGTTTGGTATTGTTATTACGTGGTCTACGTTCTTTGTTAAATTTACGTGGTTGTTCTTTAACATTTTCGTTCATAAGTATCCTCCTTGTTTAGAATTCTAATCCATTTTCACGTGCTGCTTCTGCTAAAGCTTTTACACGTCCATGATATAGGTATCCACCTCTATCAAATACTACTTTAGTAATTTTAGCGTCTTTAGCTCTTTTAGCTATTAATTCACCAATTTTCTTAGCAGCTTCTACATTTCCACCATTAGTAATTTTTAATTCTTTTTCTAATGTTGATGCACTTACTAAAGTTATACCCTTATCATCATCAATAACTTGGGCAGTAATATTAGCGTTTGACCTGAATACATTAAGTCTAGGTCTTTCTGCTGTACCATGCAAATTCTCCCTAATTCTCTTATGTCTTTCTAAACGCATTTCATTTCTTGAAACTTTTTTTATCATAAGCATATCTCCTTTATTAATTATTTAGAAGCTTTCTTTCCTACTTTACGACGAATTTGTTCACCAACATATTTAATACCTTTACCTTTGTATGGTTCAGGTGCTCTAACTTTTCTTATATTAGCAGCAAATTCACCAACTGCACATTTATCTATACCTTCTATTTCTATTTCAGTATTACTATTTGCTTTCACAGTAATTCCTTCAGGTACATCTAATTTAACTGGGTGTGAATAACCAGCGTTAATTGTTAAAGTGTTACCTTGTACATTAAAACGGTAACCTACACCTACTATTTCTAATGCTTTTTTATAACCTTCACTAACACCTTTAATCATATTAGCAATATTAGCATTAGTAGTTCCATGCATTTGGTTTGTAAATTTATCTTCTTTTAATTTTTCAACAGTTAATTCTTTATCATTAACTTTTACTTCAATAGTTTTTATTAAATCTAATGATAATTCACCTTTAGGTCCTTTTACAATAACCTTTGGTCCATTTACTTCAACATTAACATTTTCAGGTATAGTTAATACTCTTTTACCAATACGACTCATTATAAGTACCTCCTAATTACCATATATAAGCAATTACTTCTCCACCAACGTTATTCTTACGAGCAAGTTTATCAGTCATAATTCCTTTTGGTGTAGATATAATAGCAATTCCTAATCCATTTAATACTCTAGGAATATCTTCAGCCTTAGCATATACTCTAAGTCCTGGTTTAGAAATTCTCTTAAGTCCAGTAATTACTCTTTCTTTATTTTGACCATATTTTAAAGTTAATGTTAATGTAGTTTGAACGCTTTCATTATTTACGTTGAATTCTTCAATAAAACCTTCTTCTTTTAATATTTTAGCTATTTCTAATTTCATTTTTGAAGATGGTATTATGACTTCTTTGCTTCTATTTTGATTAGCATTACGAATTCTTGTAAGCATATCTGCGATTGGATCTGTCATTAAAATCCCTCCTTCTTTTATTTACAGTTGATTACCAACTTGATTTTTTAACACCAGGTATTTGTCCTTTATAAGCAAGTTCTCTAAAACAAATACGGCAAATACCAAATTCACTCATAACAGCATGTGGTCTTCCACATCTAGAGCAACGAGTGTATTCTCTAACCTTATATTTAGGCTTTCTTTGTGATTTAACAATCATTGATTTCTTTGCCATCTTATTCCTCCTTATTTCCTAAAAGGAACTCCAAGTTCATTTAATAAATCAAACGCTTCTTCATTAGTTCTAGCTGTTGTTACAAATACGATATCCATTCCTCTTACTTTAACAACTTCATCAAAATTAATTTCAGGGAAAATCAATTGTTCTTTAATACCTAAAGTATAATTTCCTCTTCCATCAAAACTCTTAGGTGAAACACCATGGAAATCTCTTACACGTGGAAGTGCAATAGATATTAATTTATCCATAAATGTATACATTTTTTCACCACGTAAAGTTACTTTACAGCCAATTTTGTGTCCTTCTCTTACTTTAAATGATGCGATTGATTTTTTGGCTTTAG
Organism: uncultured Bacilli bacterium; assembly: GCA_944359705.1. Taxonomy (GTDB): domain Bacteria; phylum Bacillota_I; class Bacilli_A; order RF39; family UBA660; genus CALVVX01. The sequence continues at coordinate 8,154 of CALVSZ010000013.1, forward strand.
TTTCTACTGGCTTTTGTCCAGTAATTTTTTCTAAATCAGATACAGCAGCTTCTAACATTTTAGAATTAGCTACGGCATCTCCTACACCCATATTAACAACTATTTTTTCAAGTCTTGGTACTAACATTTTAGTACTATAGTTATGTTTTTCAATTAAACTTGGAACAACTTCATTTCTATATTTTTCTTCTAGGCGGTTCATTACTGCCACCCTCCTTCCAAATTAGTCAATCTTTTCATTAGATTTTTTTGCAATTCTAATTTTTTTACCATTTTTATCAAAATCATATTTTATCTTTGTTGCTTTTTTAGTTTTTGGATCAATCAACATAACATTAGATACATGAATTGGTGCTTCGACTTCTCTAATTTCACCAGTTCCATTGTTATTTTTTGGTTTAATATGTTTTTTTACAATATTAACTCCTTCAATTACAACTCTATTTTCTAACACATGAGTGATTTTTCCTTCTTTACCTTTGTTTGCTCCTGCAATAACAACGACTTTATCACCAGTTTTTAGTTTCATATGTTTTCCTCCTTAAACTAATGGATTATAGTACATCTTTAGCTAAACTTATGATCTTTGTAAAATCTTTATCCCTAAGTTCACGAGCTACTGGTCCTAAAACACGAGTTCCAACAGGACTCTTATCGTCTTTAATAATAACGCACGCATTATCATCAAATTTAATATAACTTCCGTCCTCTCTTCTAACTCCAAACTTACTTCTAACGATTACAGCTTTAACAACTTTACCTTTTTTTACATTTCCGTTAGGAGTAGCTTTTTTTACAGTACCAACGACTATATCTCCAATATTACCAGTTTTTACTTTACTTCCACCAAGAACTCTGATTACTAATAGTTCTCTAGCACCAGAATTATCGGCTACTTTTAAAAGGGTTTCTTGTTGTACCATTATAATTTCCTCCTTCCAACTAAAGAGATTATAGAATTACAGCCTTTTCAATAACTTCTACTAATTCATATCTTTTAGTTTTAGATAATGGTCTAGTCTGTACTAAACGAACTTTATCTCCAATACCAGCAGTATTGTTTTCGTCATGAGCTGCATATTTCTTAGTATATTTAACTCTTTTTCCATATTTTGGATCTTTTTTATAAGTTTCTACTTTTACTGTAATTGTTTTATCTGCTTTATCACTTACAACGATTCCAATTAACTCACGTTTTTGTTTTTCATTCATAAGGACATTTCCTCCTTTTAACCTTGATTTTCTCTTTCGTTAAGAATAGTTTTCATTCTAGCAACATCTTTTCTTAAAGTATTTATTCTTCCCGGATTTTCTAAAGATCCTGTTGCTTGTTTCATTCTTAAGTTAAATAGTTCTTCTTTGTTTTCACTAATTTTTTTGTTTATCTCTTCAGTGGTTAAATTTCTTATTTCATTAGCTTTCACTATTCTCACCACTTTCTTTTTTTACAAATTTGCATTTAATTGGTAATTTATGAGAGGCAAGTCTTAAAGCTTCTCTTGCTACATCTTCTGTAACTTCACCAATTTCAAACATAATTTTTCCTTCTTTAACAACGGCAACCCAAACTTCTGGATTTCCTTTACCTTTACCTTGACGAGTTTCTAAAGGTTTCTTAGTTAGTGATAAGTTAGGGAAAATATTAATCCATACTTTACCACCACGTTTCATATATCTGGTCATTGCAATACGAGCAGCTTCAATTTGTTGTGATGTAATCCAAGCTCCTTCTTTAGCCATTAAACCATATTCACCGAAATGAAGTTCTGTATTTCCTTTAGCTTTTCCTTCGTATTTTAAACGGAAAGTTTTTCTATGTTTAGTTCTTTTTGGCATTAACATTAGAATTACCTCCCTTTTTATCGTTTAAGATTTCACCTTTGTAAATCCATACTTTAACACCGATCTTTCCATATGTAGTATCTGCTTCTGCCGTTGCATAGTCAATATCTGCTCTTAAAGTATGTAATGGGGTTGTTCCTTCAGAATAACCTTCACCACGAGCAATATCAGCTCCTCCTAAACGTCCTGATACTAAAGTTTTAATTCCTTTAGCACCGGCTTTCATTGTGTTTCTAATTGCCTTCTTTTGTGCAACTCTAAATGATACACGATTTTCAATATTATGTGCAATATTATCAGCAACTAGTTTAGCATCTAAATCAGGGTTCTTAACTTCAACAATTGAAATTTGAACATCTTCGTTAACTAATTTTGAAACAGCTTTTTTAACTTTTTCAATTTCAACTCCACTTTGTCCAATAATAATTCCTGGTTTAGAGGCATATATAAATACTTCGCATCTTTTCTTATTTCTTTCAATAACAATTTTAGAAATACCAGCAGCTTTAAAGTTCTTATTTAAATATTTACGTATTTCTACATCATTATTTAAGTATTTAGAAAAGTCACTTTTATTTGCATACCATTTTGCTTCCCAGTCTTTATTGATGCCAATTCTAAGTCCATTTGGATTAACTTTTTGTCCCATCAATAACTCCTCCTTTACTTATTTTTTTCACTTACAATTATAGTTATATGACTTGTTTTATGATCGTTTCTTCCAACGTGTCCACGTGAATCCATTTTAGGTCTTTTAATAACTAAAGCTTCATCAACATAACAAGTTTTAACATATAAATTTTCTTCTTTCATATTATAATTATTAACTGCATTTGCTACAGCAGAGTTTAATACTTTTTCAATTACTCTTGCTGCTTTCTGAGGTTGGTTAAACAATATTGCTCTTGCTTCCCCAACTTCTTTTCCTCTAATTAAATCGATTACTAAACGAGTTTTACGAGGAGCAATTCTAACAGTTTTAGCTATTGCTTTAGCTTCTTTCATTGTTTCCATTGTAGTCCTCCTTATAGAAATTATTTCTTATCAGCGCCGTGGCCACCAAATTTACGAGTTAATGAGAACTCTCCTAATTTATGTCCAACCATATCTTCAGTTACATAAACTGGAATAAATTCTTTACCATTATGTACAGCAAATGTGTGTCCAATAAATTCAGGATAAATTGTTGAACGACGAGACCAAGTTTTAATAACTTCTTTTTTACCAGTTTCGTTTAACATTTGAACCTTTTTAAGTAATCTATCAAATACATAAGGTCCTTTTTTCAAACTTCTTGCCATTTATACTCATCCTTTCTTTATTATTTATTACGACGTGTAACGATATATTTATTTGATTCTTTTTTATTTTTTCTAGTTTTATATCCAAGTGCTGGTTTGCCCCATGGAGTCATTGGACCACTTCTACCGATTGGTGCACGTCCTTCACCACCACCATGTGGGTGATCATTAGGGTTCATAACACTACCACGAACTGTTGGTCTAATACCCATATGACGAGTACGTCCTGCTTTTCCTAATTTAACAAGTCCGTAATCTTCATTACCTACAACACCAATTGTTGCACGACATGTTCCTAAGATTTTTCTAGTCTCACCACTTGCTAATCTTATTAATACGTATTTATCTTCACGTCCTAAGATTTGAGCAGATCCTCCTGCTGAACGAGCAAGTTGACCACCTTTACCAGGTCTAAGTTCAATATTATGAATTACAGTACCAACTGGAATGTTCATAATTGGCATTGCGTTACCAATTTTAACATCTACTTTTTCTCCACTTTCTACTATATCTCCAACTTTTAATTCTTTTGGAGCTATAATGTAAGATTTAGTACCATCTTTGTAGTTAATTAATGCTATATTAGCACTTCTATTTGGATCATATTCGATACTTGCAACTACTGCAGTAATTCCATCTTTAACTCTCTTAAAATCAACCAAACGATATTTTCTTTTTACACCGCCACCACGATGTCTTACAGTGATTTTACCTTGGTTGTTACGACCATCATTTTTTTTCTTTGGCACTAAAAGACTTTTCTCAGGAGTAGTCTTGGTAATTTCTTCACTAGTTAAGACACTTCTTTGTCTTGAACCATTAGTCATTGGTTTAAATACTCTTATTCCCATTCTGATTTCCTCCTTTTATTAGTCGAAACTAATAGTACTTCCTTCAGCTAATTTAACAATAGCTTTCTTGTATTTATTAGTCATACCTGTATATTTTCCTACTCTTCTTTTTTTCGGATGTACATTTACAGTGTTAACACTTTCAACTTTTACATTGAAGATTTTTTCAACTGCTTGTTTAATTTGTGTTTTATTAGCTCTAGAGTCCACTTTAAACACTACTTTATTTTCTTCTGCACAGTTTTGAGCTTTTTCTGTTATTACAGGTGCAAAAATAATATCACGATAATTATTCATGAGAAAGCACCTCCTCTAATTTTTCTAATGCTTTTTCTGTTATTAACATATTATCAGCATTAATTACATCATAAGTATTAACTTCTTCAGGTAATACAACTTTAACATTTCCTAAATTTCTTGTAGATAGGCAAATATTATCATTTAGTTCTTCTACTACCATTAATACTTTTTTATTAACTAAGTTTAATTTAGTTAATAATGCTAGCATATCTTTTGTTTTGTTAGTTTCCATAGTAATACTATCTACTACTACTAATTCACTATCAATAGCTTTATATGATAAAGCAGATTTTAATGCTAATCTTCTTTCTTTCTTATTCATTTTCTTTGAATAATCTCTTGGTTGTGGTCCAAATACTATACCACCACCACGCCATTGTGGAGCACGAATACTTCCTTGACGAGCATTACCTGTTCCTTTTTGTCTCCATGGTTTTCTTCCACCACCAGAAACCATATCTCTTGTTTTAGTTGCGTGTGTTCCTTGTCTTCTAGAAGCCATTGAAAGTACAATAGCATTATGAAGTACAGCATCATTAGGTTCTATTCCAAATACGTTATCATTTAATTTAATATCCTTTACCTTTTCACCATTTAGGTTTAACATCTCTATTTTAGACATATTTAAATCCTCCTTTATTCATCACAATTTACTTTCATATTATATATAGTTATTACTCTTCAGTTTTAACTTCGTCTTGTGATGATTCTTCTACAGTTTCTTCTACTTCAGCTTGAACTTCTTCAGCAGGTGTTTCAACTTCATAAGTGATAAGCTCAACTTTGTCGTTTACTTTACCTTCATTTTTAATTGCTGACTTAATAAGTACCATAGAATTTTTAGGCCCAGGAACATTTCCTTTAATTAAGATAACGTTATTTTCTAAATCAATGCTAATTACTTCTAGATTTTGAACAGTTACTTGTTCATTTCCCATATGTCCTGGCAATTTCTTACCTGGAATAACACGCATTGGTAACAATGTACCCATTGAACCTACACCACGATGATATTGGCTACCATGACCCATTGGTCCACGTGATTGATTATGGCGTTTAATAACACCTTGAAATCCTTTACCCTTAGAAGTGCCGGTTACATCAACCATTTCTCCTTCTGTAAAGATGTCAGCTTTAAGTTCACTACCTAAAGTATAATTACTAACATCAACACCTCTAATTTCTTTTAAGAAGCGCTTAGGTGTTGCATTAGCTTTTTTTAGATGACCTGTTTCAGGCTTGTTTGCTCTTTTTTCTTTCTTATCTACAGTAGCAAGTTGAATAGCATTGTATCCATCAGTTTCTACTGTTTTGATTTGACTTACTATATTTGGCAATACTTCAATTACAGTAACTGGAGTTAATTTACCATTTTTAGCAAATACCTGAGTCATCCCGATCTTACGACCTAAGATTCCTTTCATTTTTCTTTCCTCCTATAATTTGATTTGTATATCAACACCACTTGGTAAATCTAAATGTTGAAGTGCTTCAACAGTTTCCTTACTTGGGTTATTGATGACAATTAATCTTTTGTGTGTACGTCTTTCAAATTGTTCTCTTGAATCTTTGTCCTTATGAACTGCTCTTAATATTGTATATTTTTGAATTTCTGTTGGAAGTGGGATTGGTCCACTAACTTCTCCGCCAGTTCTTTTAACAGTATCAACGATTTTAGCAGCAGCCTTATCAATGATGCTGTGTTCATAAGCTTTAAGTTTAATACTCACTTTTGACATTTTTATTGTCCTCCCTTCGCCTATATCTAGTATAGACTTGCTCCGAGCAAATTACCTGATTTTTCCTTAAAAGTATTCAACAACTTAACCGGGTGTATCAGCAACTTTGCACATCTAAGCCAGTTATACGTTCAATATTATACTAAATAAAAATATTAAAATCAAGCATTTTCTAGTATTTTCTTTGAATTTTTTACAATTATATTACCTATAAATACATAAAAGAAATTTACATAAATTAAAAAAGGGACATTCAATTTTGCCATATTGAATGTCTACCTAAAATTTATTGTGTTAGACACTCATAAATCTAGTGAGCGTCTTTTTTTATATCTATCACTATACCTATATATTTATATTTTTAAATTTATTTGATACAAAAATAAACATTTACTTAAATTAGCAAATGTTTATACATCTTTTTTAACTTTTTTTATGTGGTATCTTTATATTATTGTTACTAATATGATCAATTACTGAATAATAATCTTCAAAATCCATTTTGTTTAGTATTAACATACAAATAAATTCTTTCCTTTTATTATCTGTTTCTATTTTTAATAATTCTCTTAATTCCCCAATATTTCTTTTAACTATATTTCCATATTCATCTATATAATATTCTATTTTTAATAGTGGATACTCTTCTAACCATTTTTTATTATCTCTTAATTGTAAATCAAAAATATCATTAATATTCATATAATCATTATTAAAATGAATTACTCTATATAAATTTCTAGTTTCATTACTCCATCTATTTATTATATCTTTTAACCTAGTACTTGTGGCTTCTATTAACTCATCAAAAACAGAATCAAATCTTTTGTGATCTATTAGTTTTATAAACTTTAAAAAATCCATTAGTGCAAGAAATTATACATATATCTCTTCAGAATATAATGAATAATTAGCATCATAATAATTTCTATCATGTTTATCGATACTTTCCATTGCTAATTTTTCTTTTAATATTCTATATAAACATATATTCGGAGTTCCTACTTCTATATCACAATATATTTTAAAATGATTTAGTTCATGAAAGAACACTTCTAACATCTCAAGTTTTCCGTTATATAATCCTTCTATTACTTTTTCATCTATAACTATATTGCCTTCATAATGACTTCCTAAAATTTTACCAGGTAATTTACCAGAACTAAATCTAATTTTTTTGAATCTTTCATCTTTAACAAGTCCTGTTTCTTCTAAATAATTTTTCATTATAGATTCACCTAAAAAAATTAAGTGAGATTTAAATGCTTCATATACTGTATCTTTTTTTCTTTTATGAAGTATATCTCTTATTACTTTATCTACTACTTTAAAGTATCTATTATTAACAATATTCTTATTAATTAATTCCATAAACTTCCCCCTTTGTTTATGCCATATATTATACATAAAAATATTACTATGTCAAATTTATTGCAATAAATAAAAAGAGTATTCATAAAGAATACTAACTATCTACTTGACACTTTCCGTTTTATTTTACTATTATTATTTTTCAATATTTTTGTTTGTACTTCTAAATCTATTTTAAATTCATCTATTAAACCGGAATTTCCAATATATATTCGGCAGGTATTATTATCAGTTAATAAATAATTTATAATTCCACTTGTACTAAATGTATAATTACTATTACAATTAGTACATACATATACATCCCTATTACTTATGTATTTAAAATTATTATTTCGGCATACTATACATCCATCTTCACAAATTCTTTTAAAATCATTTTTTTGAGTAATTATATTTAAACTTTTTATCATTTTAATGTACTCCTTCTTTAGCATACTCTAATCTGAGCTTATCTGCTAAGGTTACAATAAATTCACTATTAGTAGGTTTTGCTTTATCTATATCTACACTATGTCCAAATACTTCTTCCATAAAATCCCAATTCCCCCTATTCCAACTTACTTCAATAGCGTGTCTTATCGCTCTTTCTACTCTAGATACAGTAGTATCATATTTAGATGCTATATCTGGATATAATTCTTTAGTAATACCTCCAATTATATTTGGATTATTAAAAACCATATTAATGCCTTCCCTTATATATTGATATCCCTTAATATGTGAAGGCATTCCCAACTCATGAAGCATTTTAGTAATTGAAATTTGCATATTATTATGAAACAAATTAATTGAAGTATTATCATTTTTTCTAAAAGTATCTAATATTCTTTTTTCTAAGTCAATCATATCAAACGGTTTTAACACATAATAATTGACCCCATATTCGCTAACTTTTCTAATCATATCTGGAGTATTATATGAAGTAGCTACAATTACTTTTTTATTTATACTTCTTTTAAGCATTTCATCTAGTACATATATTCCATCCTTTTTAGGCATAATTAAATCTAATAAAATCAAATCAAAATTGTCAGCTTCATTAATTATTATATTTAAACCTTCCTCGCCATCATAGGCAAATAAAGATAATTCAATTTCATTATGTCCCCTAAAATATTCATTAACCATCTTAACTAAATTTTTATTATCATCTATCATTAACATTCTTATTTTTCCCATTTTATCCTCTCTTTCTAAAAATATTATATAAATTATTAATGTCAAAATTTGTCGTAAATATTAGAAAATAAAAAGAAGTATAAAAATACTTCTCAAATTCCCAAAATTACAATAATTTCTTTAATGATCCAACATTTGAGGAAACGCTTCCTAACATATAGCCATCATATAAATTAGAGTTTTTAACCTTATCTATATTATTACTATTAATGTTTCCTCCATAAATTATAGATATCTCTTTACTACAATTATTTTTTACCATATTTCTAAATTTTTTTACTTTCTCTTCCATTAACGTAAACTCTATATCCTTGTTATTTATATATGCTAAAATTAAAGTTTCATAATTACTTATACCTTTAGTTAATCTCAAAAAATCATTATACAATTTATCAACATCTTTTTCATCATCATTTAAACACAAAATAGGAATTATATTACTATCTAACAACGTTATTAATTTTAAATTAATATCACTAGCATCTTCATTTAAATCACTATGACCCACTATTACATACTCTATACCTAACGATTTTAATTGTAGTGCTGATATTTTACCAGTATTATTTTTAGAACTATCATTAGATACACTTTGACTACCAATTCCCCAATCGCAATAATTAAGAAATGATTCTAAATAAATATTACTAGGACAAACAATTATATTGTTTTCTGTCTCTACCATATTTAAATTCATTATATATGGAATTACATCATCATATAGTAAATTCATTTTATGGTTTAGTACTATTATTTTTTTCATGATCATCACCCTTGTTTAAAATACCTTTTATTTTACCAACTAATGGTATTATTTCTTTTCTATTGTTTTTTATAGCAATCTTATAAACATCTAATATACTTTCTACAAAATGTTTAGATGAATGCATATCTGCTGAAATTCTAGCATGACTACTTAATTTTTTTAATAATTTTCTATCGTTATACAAAGAAACTATTGCTTTCTTATATCCACGCTTATTTTTAAATATAATACCATTCATACCATCAATAACAGTATTAGTAAAACTATCATCATCAATACATACTACAGGAAGAGAAGCTGCCATTGCTTCAATTACTGTAAGTCCTTGTGTTTCGGTAATTGAAGCAGTTGCAAATACATCAGAAATTAAATAATAATTTGCTATTTCTTCCCAAGGAACTTTACCTGTAAAAATAACATAATCTTCTATTTTATTATTAATCACATTTTTTTTATACTTTTCTAAGTCTGGTCCATCACCTACAACTAACAATTTAGCATTAGGACATTCTGGTATAATTGATTTCATAGAATTAATCAATAATTCTACATTCTTTTCACTAGCTATTCTACCCACAAATAAAATAACAAAATCATTTTTGCTAATTCCTAACTCACTTCGCATTTTAGAAATATTTAAATTTTTATTGTTTTCTAAGAAAAATTTTTCTACTTCAATTCCCGTTGGTACGATATAAACATCTCTATTTACTTTATATTTTTCTTTAAATAATTCATATGCCTTTTTAGTAGGAACAACTAACTCAGTAGCAGTCTTATCGCAATAAAATAAAGTCAAATATTCAACAATCTTTTTACCTGTTTTATTAAAATAGCCCTTCGTAATATAATGAACATAATCCTCATACATAGTATGATATGTATGTACTAAAGGTATATGAAACTGTTTCGCAATAATTCGTGCGAATGTTCCAACACCAAATTCTGTTTGACAATGAATTACATCTAAATTCCATTTCTTTATTATTTTTATAGCCTTAAGCGGATATATTCCTGATAGCCTATAATCATATATACCCACAGGAATAGCAGGAAGCCTTAAAACTTTACCACGCTCTTCTAACTTGTATTTTACACTCTCAGCATTAACTGTTACTACAAATACTGTATGTCCTTTTTTTTCCAATCCTTTTTTTAGCATAAGTACACTAGTTGTAACACCATTAATAAAAGGACTATAGCTATCAGTAAAAATACCTATTCGCATTTTTTTACCTTCTTTCTATACATCATCAAAAAGATTGCTCCTATAATCATTGCTAGATAATAAGTTATAAAACGCCACATTAACATAACTGCTGTTAGTACACTTCCACTAATTATTAAACCACAAAAATACATAAATCCATATTCAATACCTCCAGTACCACCAGGTATTGGCACAAACGAACCAATAATCATTACATAAGTTGTTGCTATTAATATATAAATATAATTAATATCCTTAAGACCCATTCCTAATATTATTGTATAAGGTATAGAATATAATAATATTAAAGAAATCATGTGTAATAAAATAACATAGCATACCTGTTTTTTATTTTTCTTAAGTAAATTAGTATTATTATAAAAATTATCTATGTAATCATTAAATTTATTTAAAGTTCCATCAACATCTTTGACAATCTTTATTTTATTTAAAAAAGTAATTATCTTTTTTACAATATAACTAGTTAATTTTTTATAAAAACCTGCTACTAAACTAATTAACAGTACTAAAAAATTAATTAGGAATCCCAATATGACTAAACGTCTCATGAAATCATCTTTAGGAAATAATCCAAAAATTTGATTAAATACAACCGCTATTAAACTAACTCCAATTAAAGCAACTTGATATAAGATGAAGTTTTGTAAAACAATATTAGTACTCTTTGTTTTAGATATATCTTCATTGTGCAAATAATAAATCTCCATTGGTTGCCCCCCACCCGAAAAAGGTGTTATACCATGAAAAAACGGAATAATAAAATTAATTTGTACCATTTTCCAAAAATTAACTTTAGCATCATTGATTAAAACAACTTTATATGAACATAATCCTACAATAACTCTATGCAATAACAAAATTGCAATACTAATAATTAACCAAAATAGATTTATGTTTGATATGTAATTAATAATCTCTTTATAATTATCTTTTAAAGAAAAATATAAAACTAATATTAAAACAATTAATATTATAAAAAAATTAATTATAAACTTCTTTTTCATCTTCTATAACAGCAATACCTGGTAATTCTATACCTGATAAATATTCAAGTGTTGCTCCGCCTCCTGTTGAAATATGATAAAAAGAATTGGAAAATCCTAAATTTTTAGCAGATGATGCTGAATCTCCTCCACCAATTATTGTTTTAATATTATTATCTGTTATACATTTATATATATTTTTAGTACCATTTGCATACTCCGGTTGTTCAAATAATCCCATTGGTCCATTTATAATAATTCTCTTAGCACTTTTTATTTTATCACAATATAATTTTGTAGTTTCTACTCCAATATCATAACCAATATCATTTTCTATATTATCAATTTTAATATTTTCGCTATTTTCATTAATAATATCAATTGGCAATAATATTTTATTAGAATACTTATCTAACATATCTTTACAAAAAGAAATATTTTCAACATCTACAATTGATTTACCAATATTTATTCCTTTGGCTTTTAAAAAGGTAAATGACATAGCTCCACCAATTATTAATGTATCACATTTATCTATTAAATTTTTTATAATAGGTATTTTATCACTTACTTTTTTTCCACCCATTATAATTATAAATGGATGAGTATCTTCATTTAATAATGAATCTATTTTAGTTATTTCTTTTTCTATTAAAAAACCAATTCCATTTGGTAATAATTTAGCTATCCCTACATTAGACGCATGAGCTCTATGACAAGTTCCATAAGCATCATTTATAAATATATCTCCTAAAGACGCCCAATATTTTGCAAGTTCCATATCACAAGAGCTTTCTTTTTTACCATTTAAATCTTCATACCTAGTATTTTCTATAAGAAGTACATCTTTTTCTTTTAAATTATTTACTAAATTAGTTAGTTCTTCACTTCTAGTATTATGAGAAAATATTACTTTTCTATTTAATAATTCTGATAACCTAACACTAACTACTTCCAAACTATTTTTATCTTTATCACTTTCTTCTTTTATCTTCCCTAGGTGAGACATTAATATTACTTTAGCATTATGATCAATTGCATAATTAATCGTATCTAAACTCATTATTATCCTATTATCATCATCTATTTTTCCATTGGTAATTGGCACGTTAAAATCACACCTAATTATTACTCTTTTCCCTTTTAAATCATAATCTTTAATTGTTTTTTTCATATAATGTCGAGTAGACAAGTCTCGACTGCACCTCTCTTTCTTTCCAAGTGAGAGGTTTGTCTCATTGCCCCTCACAGAACCCATCGTGCCCTATTAAGGCAATAGGCTCCTCAAATAATCTTATATATTCCAACACCAAATATCTTTGTATATTTTAGGTTTCGCTAGAGGAACTCTTTTGAGTATTTGATTAAATGTTTTAACGCTGAGTTTTCTTTGGCTTCTTCTAAATATACTACTTCTTAGAGCATATAAGGTATGATAGTATATTTTATACAATTCTCTGAGCATACCATTTATTCCATAGTAAGCATATAGACCTATTAATTTCATATTTAATAGTTGTATTGTTTCTATAAACTTAATTGCTCTATGTTCTTTAATCCATTTTGTAATTGCTTGATGTTTTAGTTTCTTTTTCTTCTTACTCATTTTATGCCCTACTGTGTATTTACCTGTTCTTGTTACTCCGTTATAATGCATAAAACCAAGAAAATCAAAAGTTTCTTTTGTACCTTTAAACCTGCCAAATGGTAGTATTCTAGTCTTATCTTTTTCCATCTCTAAACCAAATTGGGCTAATCTTTTAATTAGTAATTGATATACTTGTTTAGCCTCGTTTTCATATTGAAACATTATTAGGAAATCATCAGCATATCTAACTAAATATGCTTCCCCCTTTAATTTTGGTTTAATATACTTTTCAAAGAATAAGTCTAATACATAATGAAGATATACATTAGCAAGTATTGGAGATATTAATCCTCCTTGTGGTGTCCCTTTATCAGTTTCATAAAATTTCATATTTTCCATGTAACCACTTATTAGAAATCTATTGATATATCTTAGAAATGCTCTATCTTTGATATCGTGTTCTAGAAATTTCATTAGCCATTTATGATTAACGTTATCAAAGAACCCTTTTATATCACAGTCTAGTATATAATTAACCTTATTAACCATTATTCTTTGATTTATTTCTTTAATAGCTTGATGGCAATTTCTATTTGGTCTAAATCCGTATGAGCAGTCCATGAATTTACATTCATATATTTCATTTAATATATCTGCCATAACCCCTTGCACTAATTTATCTTCATATACTGGTATTCCAAGTGGTCTTAATTTTCCATTTGCTTTTGGTATATATGTTCTTCTTACCGGCAATGGTTTATAACTAAATTTCTTCATTCGTTCAATTAGATTATTTATATTGTCCTCTAAATTTACTTCATATTCATCTTTAGTCATTTTATCTATTCCACTTGCTTTATTTCTTTGTTGTCTTCTATGTTGGTCCTTTAATCTTTCTTTATTGACAAAATGAATTAAATTTTCTAATTTGATATTTCTTTGTGCAAAATACTCTATATCTTTTCGTTCATTTTCCACTTATTATTCCTCCTCTTGAGTTGTAAGTGTTTCTCTAAAGAAACGATTATTTGCTAGTTCCTTCGCTCCATATACTTTCATACACTTCATCACTACTATGAACTAGTCCGACTACTTATATATCGTTTGAATATCTTGGGTTATCCAAGTCCTTGTATATTCATTACCTTTTTTTCTATTGATATTTTAAATCTTTTAGGATTAGAGGAATATATAAGTCCTCTCAGGTACGTACAACATAACACTGATAAACTCGCCATGTCCTAAAGACCCCGGTAGATTTCTCATAATATCTTGCATTAACGATATTACCGATTTTGTTTGCTAGCAAGGTGACACTATCAACATCTACTTATTTATCCTTTAACGAGGCTCAATAACTTCACGCTTTCGCATT
>CALVSZ010000014.1 GCA_944359705.1 uncultured Bacilli bacterium
AAATTGTTAAATAGATATATTGAACTAAATAAGAAATATAAGGATATATATGTACTTAAAATAGATATAAGTAAATACTTTTATAGTATTGATCATGATGTATTAAAAGAATTATTAATGGGGATATTAAATATAGAAGAATATAGTATAATTAGTAGTTTTATTGATAGTACTAATTATAGTTATATTAATAATACTATTACTAATATTAAGAATAAACTTATTAATATTGATAAGAAAAGAAGTAAAGAGATAAATGATATTCCCTTATATGAATATAATAAAGGACTTAGTATAGGAAGTGTTATTAATCAAATATTATCTATATTTTATCTATATAAATTAGATCATTATATTATACATAATCTGCATATTAAATATTATATTAGATATGTAGATGACTTTATATTAATACATCACAGTAAAGAGTATTTAAAATATGTATATAGAGTTATAGAAGATAAATTAGATAAAGAATATAAATTAAAGTTAAATAAAAATAAATGTATGATAGTAAATATAAAACATGGTTTTATATTTCTAGGTAGTAGATATAGAGTAGTTAATAATAAAACTATAGTGAGTATTAGTAGTGATAAAAAAAGAAGAATAAGAAGAAATATTAAAAATAAGAAATATTTATATAATATGGGTTATATTAGTTATAAGAGTTATTACTCTAGTATTAATAGTTATAATAAAATCAACAAAAAATAATTCTCATTGAACAAAACTGCCCAAAATGGCAAAAAAGTTCAATGAAAAATGTTAAAATTGAAAAGTGGGTAATAAAACTCTTGAAAAGTGAGTAATAAATATATTCTTTAATAAAGATTGTATGCTTAAATCATATAATCTTTTTCTTTACACTTATTTTGTCAAATAATGATATATATATTTACAAACACTATAATATATTATAAAATATTATCGTAGAGTGGTACGAAGTGGAAGAAAGTGGGGGATATTTATGTTAATTGGAGAATATCGCCATAATATCGATGATAAGGGAAGATTAATTATACCTTCTAAATTTCGTGATGAATTAGGGCCTGAATTTATATTAACTAGAGGGTTAGATGGATGTCTATTTGTCTATTCAATGGATAAATGGAATAATATTATCTCAAAACTAGAAAAACTTCCTTTCACTAAAAAAGATGCTAGAACTTTTATGAGATTCTTTTTATCAAGTGCTACTGTATGTTGTTTAGATAAACAAGGTAGGATTAACATTAATATTTCTTTAATTAACTATGCAAAAATCCAAAAAGAATGTACGATTATTGGGGTAAATGATCGCTTAGAAATTTGGGCAAGTGAGAAATTAGATGATATACTAAATAGTAATATTGATAATTTTTCGGAAATTGCTGAAGGACTTTTTGTGGGGGATTTTGATGCATAAGAGTGTACTTTTAAATGAAGCTATTTTAGGATTAAATATCAAAGAAGATGGAATATATGTTGATGCTACCTTGGGTTATGGGGGACACAGTGGTGAAATACTTAAAAGATTAAAAACGGGAAAAT
Organism: uncultured Bacilli bacterium; assembly: GCA_944359705.1. GTDB lineage: Bacteria > Bacillota_I > Bacilli_A > RF39 > UBA660 > CALVVX01. Next base: position 1,534 of record CALVSZ010000014.1, read on the forward strand.
TATACGCTTTTGATCAAGATGAATATGCCATTAACTATTGCAAAGAGAAATTTAAAGATAATGACAATATATGCATTATTAAGAGTAATTTTGCTAATATGAAAGAGGAATTAAGTAAACGTGGTATAGATAAAGTTGATGGCATATTATTTGATCTTGGAGTATCCTCAGTTCAATTAGATCAAAAAGATAGAGGATTTAGTTTTCATAAGGATGCTATCTTGGATATGCGAATGGATACTAGTAAAAGTTTTAGTGCTTATAATGTTGTAAACGAGTATTCTTATAACGATTTGATTCGCATATTTAGAAATTATGGCGAAGAAAAATATGCTCCAAGTATTGCAAGTAAAATAATTAAATATCGTGAGAATAAAAAAATAATGACAACTTTAGAATTAGTTGATATAATTAAAAGTGGAATGCCTATGAAAGCAATGCGTGATACACATCCTGCAAGGAGGGTATTTCAAGCAATTAGAATTGAAGTTAATAATGAATTAGAAGTATTAAAAGAAGCAATGGATATATCAATTGATTTATTAAATAAAGGTGGTAGACTTGCTGTTATTACATTCCATTCATTGGAAGATAAAATTGTCAAAAAGAAAATGCAAGAGAATAGTGAAGTAGATTCCAGCATAAAAAATCTACCATACATACCAGACGAATATTTACCAAAATTAAAAATAGTGGTACATAAAGTTGTACCAACAGAATCGGAACTAGAAGAAAATAATCGAGCTAGAAGTTCAAAATTAAGGGTGGCTGAAAAAATAAAAGGGTGATTATATGAAAAAGAAAAAGGGGAAGAGTAAAATATCTAAATTAGAACGATTTATATATAAGTCATGTATAACAATATCTATTTTATTAGTAGTAGGTATTGTTGTTAGTCAAGTTAGTCTATCAGAGAGTAATATCGAATTAGAGAAATTAAAAATAACTTTGGAAGAACAAGAAAATGTTAATCAAAGTTTAGTTATGAAGATTAATGAAATGGCATCTTTAGATAATATTAATGCTGTTTCTGATTCCCTAGGACTTTCATATAATAACGAAAATATAAAAACAATTGCAGAAAAAGAGTGATAATATGAAAAAAGAGAAAACTAGTATTAATATAAATAAAATTGTCTATATTGTTGTTTCTCTTTTTTTTATAGGGGGAGTTATTAGACTCTCATATTTATGTTTATTTGATTATAAAGTAGGAGACTTAACAATATCAGAATTTATTAGTAATCGTAATACCATTGAAGAGGTAGTGGAACCCACAAGAGGTGATATACTAGACAAAAATGGAGATGTACTTGCTCAATCAGTATCTAGTTATACCGTTATTGCATATTTATCAGAAACTAGAAGCGAAGGATCTGATACAATCCTTCATGTTGTTGATAAAGAAAACACGGCTAAAATACTTGCTCCTTATATTAATATGAGTGAAGAAGATATATTAAATCTTTTAAATAAAGATGCTTATCAAGTAGAATTAGGACCTGGTGGTAGAAACTTAAGTCAAATTCAAATGGAAGAAATAAAGAATTTAAATTTACCAGGAATTGATTTTATGAGTACTACGAAAAGATATTACCCTAATGGAGACTTTGCTTCTTATATTTTAGGATACACTAAAAGTGATGATGAAGGAAATATTGTTGGAGAACTTGGAATTGAAGAATATTATAATAAAGAATTAACAGGAACTCCTGGATTTATTACTTATGAAAAAGATAGATATGGCTATAAAATTGCCAATGGACGAGAATATATAGAACTGTCTAATATTGTTGATTATATATATTTAACAATTAATTATAATATTGAATTATTTATTGAAAATGCCGTTAAAAAAATGAGTGAAGAATCAGAAGCGGAATGGGCTTTAATGGTAGTAGCAGACGCTAAGACTGGTGCTATTTTGGGATATTCTTCTACGCCTTCATTTGACCCTAATATAAGAAATATGACTTCTTATATAGACCCAATCGTAGGTAATGCTTATGAGCCAGGAAGTACAATGAAAATATTTAGTTATATGTGTGCTATTGAAAGTGGTAATTATAATGGAAATGATACTTTTACTTCTGGTAGTAAGACTTATGAATCAGAAGTAACTGGTGAAAAAGTAACTATTAATGACTGGAGAAAAGAAGGATGGGGCGATATTACTTATGATCAAGGTTTTGCTTTATCTTCTAATATTGGTGTAGCTAATTTAGTTGAATCAGTAATTAATAAAAGTGATTTAAAAGCTTGCTATCAACAATATGGATTTGGTACTATTACTAATTTTACAATGGAAAGAGAAGCAAAAGGAAGTATCGACTTTAACTATCAAATTGAAGTTGCTACGGCTGGTTATGGTCAAGGAATTACCACTACACCAATTCAACATATACAAGCTTTAACCGCAATTGCTAATGATGGAGTTATGTTAAAGCCATATATTGTATCCAAAATAGTAGATAGTAATAATGGTGAAGTTAAATTTGAATCTAAAACTACTGAAGTAAGAAAAATAGCAAGTAGTGATACTATCAATAAAATAAAAGAACTTATGGCTAGTGTTGTTAATCCAAACTCTGAAACATCAACGGGATATGCTTATTATATGGAAGACTATGAGTTAATAGGAAAGACAGGAACTGCACAAATATTTGATTATGAAAAAGGAGAATACTTACAAGGAGAATCTGATTATATATATTCTTTCTCAGGATTATATCCTAAAGATGATCCAGAATTAATTATTTATACAGCAATAAAAAAACCAAAAGATAGCACTAATTATTTAGCACCTAAGGTAAAAGAAGTCATTGTAAACATTAGTAAATATTTAAATATAGAAGATAATGATGTTATTAATACAGATTATAAAATTTCTTCATATATTAATAAAACTACTGAATCAGTAAAAGATACTCTTAAAGATAGTAATCTTAATTTAATTGTTATTGGAGACGGTGATAAAATAGTAAGTCAATATCCTAGTTCTAATACAACTTTAACTAAAGGTGATAATCTAATATTGCTTACTAATCATAAAAATAATATTATGCCTAATTTGATTAATTTATCTTATAAAGAAGCTAAACAAATATTAGATTTTATGGGTATTAATTATAAATTAGAAGGAACTGGATATGTATATGAACAAAGTATTGCTGAAGGAATAGAAATAACTAGTAATGAAGTTATAATAAAATTAAAAGAAAAATATTTAATAGAATAAAAAAAGCACTAACAGTTTGTTGGTACTTTTTTTCTTTTACTATGACTTTTAGGCGTAGGATTACTAGGTATTGTGTATTCTTTAGCCAAATCAGTTTTTAATTGCCTTAATGCACTATTAATCACTGATATTATCCAAGACTCACTATAATTTAACATTTTGCTAATTTCTTTAGCACTATAACGTTTATCTTCAAATCCAAAATATAATTTAATTATTTTTCGCTGTTTTTCATCAAATTGTTCTAGTAAAGAACTTAAAGTTTGAAATAATTCTTTATCTTCATAATTCAAACATACGTTTTTTGATCCCTCAGTAATAGCATTTTTAACTCTGAAAGAATGTCTTTCATTTTTTTCTTGTATATGACTAGAAATAGAAAGCTCAATACATTTATATGCATAATTTTTAAATTCAACATTTTTACTAATATCAAAACTATTTATTGAATCAATTAATGCTACAACTCCAATTGAAAATAGTTCCTTAAAGTCTTCTTCAGAAGTAGCATTGATTCTAGCACAGTTTATAACCATATTAATGTTTGAAAAAATCAATCTATCTCTAGCGTCCATATCTCCTTTTTTAAATTTTTTTAATTGTTCAAGTGTTTCACTATCACTTAAAATTTTAGTATCAACGCATTCAAGCATTGAATTAATTTTTTTCATTTTTATCTATCTCCTTTTTGGTATAATACCATTTTTATGATTAAATTTCAATAATTATGTTTCAAAAAAAATAAAATATGATATAATTTTTTATGTAGAAGGAAGGATGAATATGAAAAAATTAAAAAATGCTAATTATATATTTTTAGGAATTATTGGATTATTAGTTATTGCAATAGGAGTAGTGAGTTTATTTAAATTCGTATTAAATAACGACGAAGTTCTTAGTGATGCTAGTAAATTTAAGGAAGAATATACAGAAGTAGATGAAGATAATGTTTTTGTTTATAGAAGTATAGACGAGATTATTAATATTTTAGAAAAAGGAACGGGAGTTGTTTATTTAGGATTCCCAGAATGTAAATGGTGTCAAAGATACGTAAAATATTTAAATGAAGTAGCAAAAGAAATGGATGTAGAGAAAATATATTACTATAATATAAAAGAAGATCGTGAAAATAATACTAGTGATTATCAAAAAATTATTGAATTATTAGGAGACTATATTGAATATGATGAAGAAGGAAACCCTAGAATATATGTTCCTGAAGTAATATACGTAAATAAAGGGAATATTGTTGCTCATGATAATGAAACGTCTATGGAATCAGGGGATGTTGATGAATATTGGTCTCAAGATAAAATTAATAGCCTAAAAGAAAGAACTCGTGCGTATATGCAAGAAGCTAATCCTAATTTATGTACAGATGGATGTAATGGGTAAGTTATGTTAAACATTAGTAAGAAAAATTATGTGATATATTTTATAATATCATTAGCATTAGGAATTTTATTAACATTTACAACTGAGACTTTTTTAAGTACAGTCAATTATGGCCTTGTATCTATCTTTTTAATTATTGGAGTTATCGAAATAATTTCTTTTTTGATAAATAAAAATAATAGTGATGTAATATTAGGTACTATATGTATATGGATATCATTGTTTTTATATGCATACTATGCTGCTTTAATAGTAATGATACCAGTCGTATTATCATTATATGCTGTTATATTAGGTATTTTTGCTCTTTTAAAGTATATGGATAAAAAAGGTAAATTCTATTTAATTATGAGTTTATTTTCCTTTATAATTGGAATTATTATGCTTATAAAGCCATATTTTACAATTGATATTTACTTAAAAATATTAGGAATATATTTAATTTTATCTTCATCTTATTATATTGAAGAAATATTTAAATCAAAAAGAAAAGAAAAAAAGAACTAGAAAGGTACGAACATTTATTCGTGCTTTTTTTCTTTTTTTAGTTGACAATCACATTTTTCTATGCTAGAATAAAAAAGTCCCTTAATTGAAGGAGAGGAATGTAGTGAAAATAAAAATAAAAAGTCAACTTATGGTAATGCTAATTTTATCATTTATATTACTTAATGTTGAATTTATGAATATGGATGATGTAAGTAATACTTACGTAATTACAACGTATGCCAATAGTTTTCAAAAGGCTAATTTAGATGTTTTATCAATTGATACCGTTAGTGAAGTTAAGACAGGTTTGGTTGCTAAGGATGAAGCTTCAAAAAAGAAAGCCGAAGAAGAAAAACAAAAGGCTATGGAAGCAGCTAAAAATAGTTACGTATCATATTATCCAGAAGATGATGTTGGTACTGCTACTAACTTAGAATTAGCAAGTGAGATTATTGCATATGCTAAACAGTTTGTAGGTAATCCCTATGTATATGGTGGTAATAGTTTAACTAATGGAACTGATTGTTCAGGTTTTACTTCACTAATATTTGCTAATTATGGAATAAGTCTTCCAAGAACTGCTAATTCGCAAGCTTATGTTGGTAAATATGTAAACCCTAATAATAGGCAAATTGGCGACTTAGTATTATACGGATATGATGGTTATGTCTCGCACGCTGCTATTTATATCGGGGATAACCAAGTAGTACATGCATTAAATTCTAATGTTGGTATAGTAATTACTGATTATAATATTATGCCAGTAATAACAGTTAGAAGAGTTTTATAGAACTAGCAATAGTTCTTTTCTTTATTTAAAAAATAATATTTAAGTGGTAAAAAATATAAATTTATGTTATTATTATATTAGATAGTTAAAAAGATAAGAGAGGGTGTATAACAATGATTAGCTTAGATATGGGGGAACTTCAAAAGAATAATGAACTACTTCAAAATATAAATGAAGAGCTTTCTAGTTTATTTACTAAGGTAAAAGATGAATTAAATAATATCTGTGGTAATATTGGCTCCAAAAATTTAATAGATGCTAATAGGCGTGTTTTAAATGAAATAGATTTTGTATCTGATAGCTTATTTAGCAATTTAGATAAATTATATGTATTTTTAAAAAGACAGTTATCGTTATATAGTGCTAGTAATGAAGAAGCAAAGAAGGAACTTAGTTTGCTAATTGCTATATTAGACAAATGTTTTGATGATAATGGTAATATTGTTAATGATTATGAAACTGCTAATTATTTAAGCGATAAGGGAAAACTTGGAACAAATATTGTTAATTATGCTAAAGAGTTTGTAGGAAATCCTTACGTATATGGTGGAGATAGTTTAACTAATGGAATAGATTGTTCAGGATTTACAGAAAAGGTATACCAAAAATTTGGGTATGAAATAGGACCAACTACTTACGATCAACAAAAAGTTGGAACTACAGTTTCATTAAATGATTTACAGCCGGGTGATTTAATATTTTATGATTTTAAAGGGTCAGGAAATGTAACACACGTTGCTATATATGCTGGAGATGATACAATTGTCCATGCAGCTAATGAAACTAGGGGAATTACTACTGATACATATAGTACTTATGGTAATCCATTATTTGCAAAAAGAGTTATATAAGGGTGATAAAAATGATTAAGATAGATTTAAATGAAGTCCAAAAAAATAATGAAATGATGCAAAATATAAATGAGGAAATAACATCTACTAATAATTCTGTTATTGAAGAATTAAGAAAGATAAGTGATAATATAGGCTCTATTAGTTTGCGAAGAGCAACACGTGATGTTATAAATGATGTATCCAAGTTAACTACTACTTTTAAGAGTAATATGGATAGTTTATATGATTTTGTCAAAAGACAGTTATCTTCATATACTGCTAATAATGATGAAGCAAGAACTGAACTTCTTAGTTTAATAGCTTTACTTGATGCATGCTTTGATGAAGATGGAAATATAATTAATAGTTATGAACAAGGAGATTTTTATTCAAAATATGGGACTGAAGGAGTAGATGTTGTAAATAGGGCACTTGAATATGTTGGGGGAAGTTATGTATATGGTGGCCAAGTATTAACAGAAAATGGTGGTGTTGATTGTTCTGGTTTTGTAAGGGAAATATATGAACAATTTGGGTATCAACTAGGAAATACTACATATGATCAAGTATATAATGGTGATCCTGTTGATATAAGCGGTTATAATTATAGTAATATGCTTCCTGGTGATTTAGTTTTCTATGGACCAGTAAATGCTCCAACTCATGTAGCTATATATATGGGAGATATGCAAATAGTTCATGCTGCTACTACTAGCAAAGGAATATGTACAGAAGGTATGCTATGGGATTATCCATCATCAGTTAGAAGAATTATTGGAAGCACTAATGTAAGTATGGTAAACAATGGATAATGTAAATAAATAGACAAGCTAATTGTTTATTTGTTTTTTTTATGATAAAATATCTTAGGAAAGAGTTGATAAAATGGTAGCAAAATACGATGAGAGTTCAATTAAAATATTAGAAGGTCTAGAAGCAGTAAGAAAAAGACCTGGAATGTATATAGGTTCAACTGATAAACGAGGCCTTCATCATTTGGTATGGGAAATTGTTGATAATGGTGTCGATGAAGCTTTAAATGGATATGGAAATCACTTAAAAATAATTATGCATAAAGATGGATCTATAAGTGTAACTGATTTTGGTAGAGGACTTCCTACAGGAATGCACGCATCAGGTAAATCTACCCCTGAAGTTATATATACAGTACTCCATGCTGGAGGAAAATTTTCAGAAGGTGGATATAAAGTATCTGGAGGACTTCATGGCGTTGGTGCTTCTGTTGTAAATGCTCTTAGCTCAGTTATGGAAGTTACAACAAGACGTGGTGGAGAAGAATACTATATTAAGTTTGAAAATGGAGGTAAAGTAAGCATCCCATTAAAAAAAATAGGAACAACTAATAAAACGGGTACTACAGTTAGGTTTAAACCGGATCCTGAAATATTTCCAATTACGACTTTTAATTATTCAACGATTTGTGAGAGAATGCAAGAATGTGCATTTTTAGTTAATGGACTTACTATTGAAGTAGTTGACGAAATTGGAGCACGTAGTGAAAAATACGTTTATAATAACGGATTAGAAGCTTTTTGTAAATATTTAAATGAAGGGAAAGCAGAATTACATAACGTATTATGTTTTAATGGCGTAAAAGACAAAATAAGTGTATCTGTAGCAATGCAATATACAGATAGTTATTCAGAAAATATAGTATCCTTTGTAAACAATGTAAAAACATCAGATGGTGGTAGTCATGAAGTAGGATTTAAAACAGCTCTTACAAAAGTATTAAATGACTATGCTAAAGAAAATGGTTTTATTAAAAATAAAGATAAGAATTTCGAAGGATCTGATGTAAGAGAAGGATTGACTGCTATTATTAGTGTTCAAATACCAGAAGATTTACTTCAATTTGAAGGCCAAACAAAATCTAAATTAGGTACCCCTGTAGCAAGAACAATAACTGAATCTATTACTACCGAAAAATTAAAATTCTTCTTAGAAGAAAATAAAACGATAGCTACAAAAATAGTATCAAAAGCGATAAAAGGCAAAGATGCAAGAGAAGCAGCTAGAAAAGCAAGAGAAGAAACTAGAAAAGGAAAAGATAGTAAGAAAATAGAAAAAATCCTCAGCGATAAATTAACTCCAGCTCAGACTAAAGATAAAATGGCTCGGGAACTCTTTATTGTTGAAGGAGAATCAGCTGGAGGTTCTGCTAAACAAGGAAGAGATAGAAAAACGCAGGCAATTCTTCCTCTTCGTGGAAAAGTAATAAACACTGAGAAAGCTAAAATCGAAGATATATTTAAGAATGAAGAAATAAATACATTAATTCACACGATTGGTGCAGGTGTTGGAAGCGATTTTAACCCTAAAGATATCTGTTATGGAAAAGTAATAATAATGACCGATGCCGATGTCGATGGTGCTCATATACAATGTTTGCTTTTAACTTTCTTCTATCGCTATATGAAACCATTAATAGAAGAAGGACATTTATATATTGCATATCCACCTTTATATAAAGTAAGTATATTAGGTAAAGATAAATATGCATGGAGTGATGAAGAATTAAAACAACTAGTAAAAGGAAAACAAAATTATAAAATTCAAAGGTACAAAGGACTAGGAGAAATGAACGCTGAACAACTATGGGAAACAACAATGGATCCAGAAAATAGAAGTTTAATCAAAGTAAATATTAGTGATGTAGCACTTGCTGAAAAAAGAGTTAATGTTTTAATGGGAGATTCTGTAGAACCAAGAAAAAATTGGATAGAAGAGAATGTAGTATTTTCTCTTGAAGATAATTTCCAAATATAACATAATATGACAATTTATTTGTCATATTTTTTTTATAATTAAAATGGTGATTATATGAAAGTGTATATCGATGTCGTAATAATGCTAAATTTTTTAATAGATCTAATTTTAATACTTTCTGTGGCAATAGTTTTAAGAAGAAAGACTAACATAAAAAAGTTAATTATGTCTTCTATTATTGGAAGTTTATCATTATGTTTGTTATTTTTGATAAAAAGTAATATTACCTTATTATTAGTAAAAGTTATATCATCAATTGTAATGGTAGTTATTGCATTTAATTTTAGGGATATAAAATATACATTAAAAAATGTTCTATATTTATATATATCAAGTTCATTTTTAGGCGGAGTTCTCTACATGCTTAATTTAGAACTTTGTTATCAAAATGAAGGAATGACATTCTATCACAATGAAATGTCCTTAAATTATATTATAATTACTGCTCTTGCTCCCTTTATCATATACATATATATAAAGGAAAGTAAAAATTTAAAAAATAATTATGCTAATTACTATAATATTGATATTTATTTAAAAGATGGAAATGTTAAGAAAATGACTGCTTTTCTAGATACTGGGAATCATCTTATTGATCCATATAAAAATAGACCAATTATCTTAGTAAATAAAAAAGTATTGGATGTTAGTTATTTGGACACTAATGTATTACTTGTTCCTTATGATAGTTTAAATAATCATGGACTTCTTAGATGCATTATCCCGGATAAAATATATATTGATAAAGTTGGGTTTAGGTATAATTATCTAATTGGTATAGCTAATTCTGATATTAAAATAGACGGAATTGACTGTATACTTCATACTAAATTATTAGAAAGGAATGATTAGATGAGGAAAATAATTTTATTTTTAAAGAGGTTATTTAGAAGAGTTAATAATATTTTTTATGTAGGAAGCAGTGATATATTACCAGAACCATTATCTAAAGAGGAAGAGACTAATTATGTATTATTATCTATGAATGGAGATGAATTCGCCAGGAATAAATTAATTGAACATAATCTAAGACTAGTAGTTTTTTTAGCTAAGAAGTATGAAAATACAATGGTAGATTTAGAAGATTTAGTGTCAATAGGCACTATTGGTTTAATAAAAGGAGTAAATACTTATAAATTAGATAAAAATATAAAATTAGCTACATATGCGTCAAGATGTATCGATAATGAAATACTTATGTACTTACGTAAAACGAAAAGAAGAAGAAGCGAAGTTAGTTTTGAAGACAGTTTAAGTTTTGATGCCGAAGGTAATGAACTTCATTTAGAGGATGTCCTTGGAACTGAACCGGATATAGTAACTAAAGGATTAGAGGATGAAACTAATAAAAGATTATTAAAAGAAGAAATAAATAAACTAAACGATAGAGATAAAGAAATAATTGAATATAGATATGGACTTAATGGAAAAGATGAACTAACTCAAAAAGAAGTTGCAGATCTCTTAGGAATATCTCAATCATATATTTCAAGAATAGAAAAAAAAGTAATAAAAAAACTAGGAATTCTTATAAGATAATTCCTAGGTTTAACATATAATCATTTTTAATGGTTCAGTAGATATTATTAGATATCCTCTAACTGATATTTCATGAACTGTTAATGATAGAATTTTATTCATTCTCTCTTCATCGATATTATATTCATAAAACAATTCTTTAAATAAAGGGTAATAGTCTTTATCTTCTTTTTCAGAAATTTCAATTAATTTATCGGCTATCTCCTTTGCAATCTCATTATTTGTCATAACTCCTCCCTTAATTACATAATACATTATAATAATACCTTTGTAAAGCAATATTTTAAAATAACTATGAAAATTTTTCATAGTTTGCATGAATGTGTAAAATTTTCTAAATTATAATTAATTTATAAATATTTATGATATACTAATAGTAGTATTGAAACGGAGGAAAAAGATGATTGATTTTACAAACGCAAAAGAGGTGTTTAATAACTATAAAGGATCTGAAAAAAAGAAAACTTTAGTGTATAATAAAAAAAGATATTTAGTTAAGTTTCCTGATCCGATAAGAGAAAAAAATAAAAATATATCTTACATTAATAATGCATATTCAGAATATATAGGGAGTAATATTTTTAAGATAATAGGAATTGATACACAAAACACTATTTTAGGCAAATATGAATATAATGGAAAGGAAAAAATAGTTTGCGCTTGCGAAGATTTTACAACGGATGAAAGCAAATTGTATGAATTTGAAAACTTAGCTTTGAGTACTAATCTTGATAAAAAAATAGAAACAGAATTAGATGATATAATAGAAGCTATTAATGAAAATAAAATGTTAAATTCCAAAGAAATAATGGAAAAATTTTGGGATATGTTTATTGTAGATAGTTTAATTGGAAATACAGATAGAGATAATGGTAATTGGGGATTTATATTAAATAAAGAAACTGGAACTATTGTATTTTCTTCAATATATGACTGTGGTTCATGTTTGAATCCTATGTTAGAAGATGCTGAAATAGAATCCTTAAGTGCGGCAGATATCAATAATATTGTAGTAAATTGTTATTCTTGTCTAAAAGAAAATGGTAAAAAAATTAATTATATGACATATCTAAAACAAATGAAAAATGAAGAATGTAATAAAGCTATTGAAAGAATATTCCCAAGGATTAATATAGATGAAATCAATAATTTTATAAATAATATTGAATGTATTTCAAATACAAGAAAAAATTTTTATATGAGTATTATAAATAAAAGATATAAAATTATAAAAAAGATTTATAATAGTATGTGTTTATAAAGTAGTTTTGTTAAAACTATTTTTTTAATGTAATATTTTTTAAAAATTAGCAAAAAAATGTTGACATTGCTAATTAATAGGTATATAATTCATTTAGCAGTCGTAAAATAAGAGTGCTAAGGAAGTGATATAATGCTTAGTGAAAGACAAAAAAATATATTAAAATATATTGTCGAAGAATACATTAAAACCGCAAGACCAATTAGTTCTAACGCTGTATGTGAAAAATTAGAGTGTTCTAGTGCAACAATTAGAAATGAAATGGTTCATTTGGAAAATATGGATTTATTAGAAAAAAACCATTTTGCATCAGGAAGAATTCCAAGCGAAAAAGGATATCGTTATTATGTTGATAATTTAATGCAACCGAAACATATGACTGGAGAAGATGTCTTAAAGCTTCAACGCATTTTTGAAAATAATGCTCTTGATCTAAATGATACGATTAAAAGAAGTATTGAAATAGTATCGGAAATAACTAATTACACAACAGTAGTATTAGGAAATAGTGCTAAAGATAATTGTTTGAAGAAAGTAGAAATTGTTCCTCTAGAAGGAAACAAAATATTAACTATGGTAATTACTGATAAAGGGTTTGTTGAACATAAAACATTATTCTTACCTAAAAATATAAGTGTAGAAGAAGTAAGAAAAACTGTTGATTTAATTAATAAGTTATTAATAGGTACACCACTTGATTCTATAAATGAACAATTAGAGTATTCAGTAAAACCAGTAATAGGTAAATATGTACGACAACATGAACTTTTATATAATACTTTTTATGATGCATTTAGTGAAATAACTAATAAAGAAGAAAGAGTGCATTTCGCAGGAAGAACAAATTTTTTAAAACAACCAGAATTTAATGACGTTGAAAAAGTAAAAGAGTTGTTTACTAAGTTTGAAGATGAAAATTGTGTTAAAGAAATTGCCGAAGATAAAAAAGGTATTAACGTATATGTTGGAAGTGATAGTGAATTATCTGATGATGTTTCAATTGTTAAAACGCATTATAATGTGGATGGTGAAGAAGGAACTATTGCAATAATTGGTCCTAAGCGAATGGAATATGACAAGGTAGTATCACTTTTAGATTATATAAAATCTAATATAGGAGGCGACTATGAGTAAGAAAGATAAATTTAATAAAGATTATGAACATAAAGAAAAAAAAGAGGAAGTAAAGAAGGACCTAATAGAGGATGAAAAAAAGATAGATGCTCTAGATACTTTAATTAAAGAAAAAGATGAAAAAATAAAGAATTATGAAGAAATTAATTTAAGACTTCAAGCTGATTTTATGAATTATAAGCGAAGAAGGGATGACGAAATAAGTAAAATGTTAAAGTATTCTGAAGAACAGATAATTAAAGAAATTCTTCCTATACTAGATAATTTTGAAAGAGCAATTAAAATGGATGATGATAATTTAGATGATGAAGTATCAAAATTTTTAGAAGGCTTCAAAATGGTATATACACAATTTAAAAATATGCTTGATAAATTTGAAGTAAAAGAAATAGATGCTTTTGGTAAAGAGTTTGATCCAACTTATCATCAGGCCGTTATGAAAGAAAGTGTTCCTGATAAAGAATCAGGTATAGTGTTAGAGGTATTTCAAAAAGGTTATATATATAAAGATAGAGTTATTAGACCAGCAATGGTTAAAGTAAATGAATAGGTGTTATATGAGTGATAATACGTTAAGAGAAATTATTTATATAACACTAGCAATAGTAATATCAATAATTGCTATTAAGTTAGTAATATGGTTATTACCAGTAATATTAGTTATTATATTGGCAATATACATATATACTTCATTAAAAAAGAATAAGTATAAGAATAAAAAAACTAATAATTATTCTAATACTAAAAATAAAAATAAGAAAAAGATTGTTATTGAAGGAACAATTGAAAAAGAAAAATAAAGAAAGGTGATAAATATGAGTAAAATAATAGGAATAGATTTAGGTACTACAAATAGTTGTGTATCTGTATTTGAAGGGGGAGAAGCAAAGGTTATAGCTAATGCTAGTGGTGGTAGAACTACTCCTTCAGTAGTAGCATTTAAAAATGGTGAAATGTTAGTAGGAGAAAAAGCTAAGCACCAAGCAGTAATTAACCCAGAAACAATATCTTCAATTAAGAGATTAATGGGTACTAATAAGAAAGTTAAAGCAAATGGCAAGGAATATACTCCAGAAGAAGTAAGTGCTATGATTTTAGGAGACTTAAAGAAGACTGCTGAAGATTATTTAGGAGAAAAAGTAACTAAAGCTGTTATTACAGTTCCAGCATACTTTAATGACTCGCAAAGACAGGCAACTAAGAATGCTGGTAAAATTGCAGGACTTGAAGTTGAAAGAATTATCAATGAACCAACTGCAGCCGCTCTTGCTTATGGACTAGATAAACAAGATAAGAACGAAAAAATCTTAGTATATGATTTAGGTGGTGGAACATTTGATGTATCTATCCTAGAATTAGGTGATGGTGTATTTGAAGTTAAAGCTACTAGTGGTAATAATACCTTAGGAGGAGATGACTTTGATAATAGATTATCTGATTATATCTTAAGTGAAATTAAGAAACAAGAAGGTGTTGATCTTAAAGATGATAAGATGGCAATGCAACGTATTAAGGAAGCTGCAGAAAAAGCTAAGAAAGATTTGTCTGGTATGACAACAACACAAATTTCACTTCCATTTATTGCTCAAGTAGATGGTTCTCCAATTAGTTTTGAGATGGATATTACAAGAGCTAAATTTGAAGATTTAATTAGAGATTTAGTAGAATCTACTACTGAACCAGTAAGAAAAGCTCTAAAAGATGCAAAACTTAAAGCTAGTGATATTAATAAAGTAATTCTAGTAGGTGGTTCTACACGTATTCCAATGGTACAAGAATTAGTTAAGAAAGAATTAGGCAAAGAACCTTCTAAGGGAGTAAACCCTGATGAAGTAGTTGCAATGGGTGCTGCTATTGAAGGTGGTGTATTAACAGGAGATGTTAATGATATAGTACTACTTGATGTTACACCACTATCTCTTGGTATTGAAACATTAGGAGGTGTAATGACTGTTCTAATTGAAAGAAATACAACAATACCAACTTCTAAGAGTCAAGTATTCTCAACTGCAGCAGATAATCAACCAGCCGTAGATATACACGTACTTCAAGGTGAAAGACCAATGGCTAGTGATAATAAAACACTTGGTAATTTCCAACTTACAAATATTCCACCTGCACCAAGAGGAGTTCCACAAATTGAAGTTACCTTCGATATTGATGCTAATGGAATAGTTAATGTTAAGGCGAAAGACCTTGGAACAAACAAAGAACAATCAATTACAATTACTGCATCTAATACTTTAACAGAAGAAGAAATTGATAAGATGATGAAAGAAGCAGAAGCTAATAAAGAAGCTGATGAGAAGAAGAAAAAAGAAGCAGATGCTAGAAATGATGCTGAACAAGTTGTATTTATGACAGAAAAAGCATTAAAAGATCTTGGCGATAAAGTAGATGCTAAAGATAAAGAAGAAGCAGAAAAATTAATGGAAGACGTTAAGAAGGCTCTTGAAGGGGACGATATTGAAAAAATAAATAGTGCTAAAGATGCTTTATTAACAAAAGCAAATGAATTAGCAACTAAAGTATACGAAGAAGCAGCTAAGAAGGCACAAGCAGAAAATAAAGAAGAAGATTCTTCTGATGATAAAAAAGATGACAAAAAAGATGATGTAATTGATGCTGAATTTGAAGAAAAATAATAATAAATATAAATATGAAGCAATGCTTTTTAGCATTGCTCATGTTTAATATAAGGGAGAACTTATGAATAAAAAAACATTACAATTATTATTAGATAATATTATAGAAAGTGAAGTAGATTTTGGGGAAATATTTTATGAAAATACATTAGTTAAAACTTATGAAGTAATAGATAGTAAATTAGATACAATAAATAGTCGAATTATTCACGGAGTAGGTATTAGACTTGCTCATAATAATGATATTGTATATGGTTATACTAATGACTTAAAAAAGAAAAGTTTATATGAATTAGTAAGTAGGATAAAAAATAATTTTTCTAATAATCGTCTTATCAAAGAAGTTAATTTAGAAAGATTAAAAATATCTAGAGATAAAAGTGTTATTAAGCATAATGATATGGATGATAATAAAAAGAAAGAATATTTACTTAATATTGATAAGTTAGCAAGAAGTATTGACTCTAGAATTGTACAAGTAGATACGGTTTTCTATGAATCAGATAGCGAAGTTATTATTGCTAATACTAATAATACATATGTTAAGGAAAATAGACCACTTACAAGATTAAATATTACTATTATTGCTAAAGATGATAAGAGACAAACTAAAAGTAGTAAATCTTATGGTATAAGTGGTGGATATGAACTCTTGGATGAAATAGATATCAAAAAGGAAGTAGTAAATCTTGCTACTAGTGCCATAAAAAAATTAAGTGCTAAACCTTGCCCTAGTGGGGAAATGCCTGTTATTATTGGCCCTGGTTTTGGTGCAGTAATATTCCATGAAGCATGTGGACACTCTATGGAAGCAACTACGGTTAGTTATAACACTTCTATTTTATCAGGAAAACTAAATGAGAAAATAGCAAGCAGTAAAGTATCTATTATTGATGATGGGACATTAAAATCAAAATGGGGTACTACTGTATATGATGATGAAGGAAATAAAACCAGAAAGAATGTATTAATAAAAAATGGTGTTTTGAAAGGATATTTAATTGATTATTTAAATAACCGTAAAATGAATATGGAAATAACCGGATCTGGACGACGTGAGAGTTATAAATATGCTCCAACCTCTAGAATGAATAATACATATTTAGTAAAAGGTCATGATAAAATTGAAGATATGATTAAAAGTGTTAAATATGGAATATATGCAGTTAATATGGGCGGGGGAAGTGTTGACCCTGTAACTGGGGACTTTAACTTTGCTGTTAATGAAGCTTATTTAATCGAAAATGGTAAAATAACTGATATGGTTTTAGGCGGAAGCTTAATTGGTAATACATTAGATATTTTAAATAATGTTTCAATGGTTAGTGATGATTTGTCTTTTGATACAGGTTTTTGTGGTTCAGTTAGTGGTAATGTTCCAGTGACAATTGGTGAGCCTACAATTCTAGTATCTAAAATATTAGTCGGAGGTAATTAATATGATAAAGAAATTATTAGAAATTGCTAAATTAAATAATATAGAAATGGAAATTGCTATTAATTATGAAGATAATACTTGTATTGAAACATTTAATGATACAGTTGAAAAATATGAAGTATCTAATGTTAAAGTATATAAAATAAAAGCATTATACCAAGGAAAATTAGTTAATATTACTACTGAAGATATAACTAATCCTAATATATTAGTAGATATGATTATTAATAATGCAAGAGTAATTGATAATTCTGAGGATACTACTTTTGCTAAAAAAGTAGATATTAAAAATAATAACAAAAAAATACCTAAAACTGACTATAATATTATAATAAAAGATTTATTAGATTTAGATAAATTTAGAAAGAAATATCCTAATTTAGAAAGTATTAAATTAACTTATACATCTAATTATAATAATTTAAGTATTATAAACGATGAAGTAAAATTAATTGATTCTAATAATTTAATATATATATATGGTGAAATTATATGGAAAGAAAATAATATTTGCCAAACGGGATGGTTTCAAATAAAAACTTTAAAATACGATTTGGATAAAATTAAAGAAAAATTAGAAGAAACAATAATAGATGCTAGTAAAAAGATTAATGCTGTATCTCTTAAGACTGGTAAATATAAAGTTCTTCTAAAGAATAGTGAAGTATTTAATTTACTTAAAACATTTAGTGATATGTTTAATAGTGAAGAGATAAAGAAAAAGAAATCAGTTTTAAATGATTACTTTAATAAACAAGTATTTTCAAATAAGATAACTATAGTGGAAGACCCATTAAATAGTAAGTTAATAGGTAAGAGAATATTTGATATCGAGGGAAATCCTACTTATTATAAAGAAATAGTAAAAGACGGTGTATTTATAACTAAATTATATGATAATAAAAATGCCATAATTGAAAATACTAACCCAACTGGTACAAGTGATGGTGTTAGAAATATGTATATATTAAAAGGTAAAAGTAGTTATCAAGAGTTAATTAAGAAAATGAATAATGGCGTAATTATTGACTCAATTGAAGGACTTCATGCAGGTGTTAATAAGTTAACTGGAGAAATTTCTCTTCAAGCAACCGGATATGAAGTAGTTAATGGTAATGCTGGTGAGGCTTTAAAACTAATTATTTTTCAGACTAATTTAATTGATCTATTTAATAGTGTTATCGATATTGGTAATGATTTAGAAATGTTTAGTATTATGGGAGGATCTCCATCAATATTATTTGCTAATGTAATGATTATCGGAAAGGAGTAAATTATGAATAAGAGGGATTATTATGAAGTTTTAGGAGTTTCTAAGACTGCAAGTCAAGATGAAATAAAATCGGCGTTTAGAAAACTTGCTAAAAAATATCACCCCGATGTATCAAAAGAACCTAATGCTGCCGAAAAATTTAAAGAAGCACAAGAAGCTTATGCGGTATTATCAGATGAAAGTAAAAGGCGTCAGTATGATCAATACGGACATAGTGCTTTTACAAATGCTAGTGGAGGATTCTCTGGATTTGAAGGATTTGATTTTGGTAGTATGTCAGATATATTTGAAGATATATTAGGAGGTATGGGCTTTGGATTTGGAGGTTCATCTTCTAGAAGAAGTACTAACCGTGCAAGAAGTGGTAATGATGTATTATATCATATGACAATATCTTTTGATGAAGCAGTTCATGGATGTAAAAAAGATATTAGTCTAGATATTACTGATACTTGCCCTGAATGTGATGGTAAAGGAGGATTTAACTCTAAAACTTGTCCTGATTGTCATGGAAGTGGTACAATTACATCAGAACAAAGAACAATGTTTGGATCTTTTTTAAGCAAAACAACCTGTCCTAGATGTGGAGGAACTGGTACTACTTTTGAAAGAACTTGTACTAAATGTAATGGACGTGGAAGTATTAAGGTAAAAAAGACAATAACCGTAAATATTCCAGCAGGTGTTGATAATGAAAATCGTATTCGATTATCTGGAAAAGGAGAGGCTGGAATTAATGGAGGCCCTAATGGAGACTTATATATAGAGTTTACAGTAGAAGAACATGAACTATATAAAAGAAGTGAAGATGATATTTATATAGAACTTCCTATTAGTATTCCCGATGCTGTATTAGGAGTTAAAGTAGAAGTGCCTACAATATATGGTAAAGTTGATTTATTAGTGCCCGCAGGAACACAAAGTGGTAGTAAATTAAAACTTCGTGGTAAGGGAATAGAAAATGTTATTACACATAGAAAAGGGGATATGTATGTTGTAATAAAAGTAGTTATTCCAACTAAACTTACAAAAGAAGAAAAGAAAATATTTGAAAATTTAAAAGATACAATGAAAGAAGATAAAGGAATTCTTTCAAAAATAAAAAAGTTTTTAAATAATTGATAGAGAAATCTATCTTTTTTTATTTTTATGTAGAATTCTACATAATTTTTTATAAGGAAAGTTCGATTTTACAAAAAAAGCATTGACAAACGAACGTACGTGTTATATAATGCGATCACAGGTGGTGATAAACAACATGAAAATATATAAGTCCTATAAATTTAGAATGTACCCAAATGAGGAACAAAAAGAACTTATAAATAAGACAATTGGTAGTTGTAGATTTATTTATAACTATTTCTTAGATAAAAAAGTGAGTAATGCCTATAATGGAATAAAGTTAATTCCAGAACTTACAAAAGAAAAAACATTTCTAAAAGAAGTGGATAGTTGTGCTCTTAGAAATAGTATATTTAATTTAGAAGATGCTTATAAAAGATATTATAAAAATTTAGGGGGACATCCTAAATATAAGATAAAAGGAATTAATAATAGTTATAAAACAAATAATATAAAAAGCACATATAAAGGTAAAAATTATAATAGTATAAAATTAGATTTAATAAACAAAACTATAACTTTACCTAAACTGAAAGAAGTATCAATAAGGGGATATAGAAATAAAAATAAATTAAATGGAGAAATAAAAAGTGCTGTTATCAGAAAAGAAGGAAGTAAATATTATGTAAGCGTATTAATGGAAGAAGATATTATTATAAAACCATTTACACCTAATACCATAGTAGGAATAGATTTAGGAATAAAAAATCTTCTAATTACATCCCATAATGAAAAAATCAAAAACACAATAAAAATAAATCAAAAAAGATTAAGAGGTCTTCAAAGAGGACTTTCTAGATGTAAACTAGGAAGCAAAAACAGATATAAAATAAAATTAAAAATACAAAGATTATTTATGAAAATAAAAAATGCTCGTAAGTTTTTACTTCATACGATAACAAATAAATTGATTAAAGAAAATGATATTATTGCTGTAGAAAATTTAGATGTAAAAGGAATGCAACAAAATCACTATATAGCTAAATGTTTAACTAAAAATCCTATCTCAGAGATAATACGTGTTCTAAATTATAAGGCAACTTGGAATAATAAAAAATTAATAGAGATAAATAGGTATTATCCAAG
>CALVSZ010000015.1 GCA_944359705.1 uncultured Bacilli bacterium
TACTAATTTTTATAATAGGACATTTTGTTTTGTAAACGAAAGTGCAAAAGCGGACATTTTGAAAAAAAAGTCACATAAAAGTCAATAAAATAAATATAATCTCACTCTCATAAAAAAATTATACATATTTTTATTTTTTGACTTTGAATATATATTTTGATATAATTAATGCAATTAGGAGGAAAAAAGTTATGAAATATGATAATGTTAAGTTGGGATTAATAGACAAATATAAAGTATGGCTAGCAAGACATGAAGCTGAAAAAGCAGAAAATGGTTTGATAAAATTGAAGGTGAAGTATCAGAAGTAGATTATACTGATTCTGAAAACCTACAATTAGAATTGTTAAAACAGAAAAAAATGAAAAAAGCCATAAGTGATGCAAAAAGAAAATATAAAAAAAGTAGATTGAAATCACAAATAGATGAAAATAAATTTATTGAACAATATTTAGAAGATAACGGTATCATTCAACCACACAAAACTGATTTTAAAACTAACCCTTTAAGAAATTCTGAATCTGTTAAAGAATCTCAAAAAAAATTTTCGTATAAAAGTAGTCAGTTAATTCCTGAAGTTTATTATAAAACTGAAAGTAATGTATACAAGGTTCCTTTTGAATTTTCAAATTGGTGCTTAAATTCACAGAATAGTAAAAGTGAAAATGTCGTTCCTTTAGTTATGATTAAAGATGGTATTTATTTAATTCAAGATAATGCAATTAAATTAGAAGATAAATATAATATGTTGAAAAAAATAATTGATACTTCTTTAAATGAGATTGGTCAAAGCTTACCTGGAAGTAGTCATAATATAGATTTTACTAATATTTGCAATAAAGTACTATATGAGTGCGCTATTGCACAAAGTCTGAAAGAACGTGATAAATTGGAAGAAGCTGTTTTAAATTTAAAAAAAGTAGTTGATGAAGTTTTAAGATATAATCAAGAATTATCAAAAGGTAATTCACAAAGTATAAAACGATAAATTTTACTTATGTTTATTAAATAATGGTACATTTTTTGTATCATTTTTAATTTTATACCTTGGTATTTTATTATGAATGATAGTAATATAATATTTTTAAATTCTTTGTAAAAACTCAAACATATAATCTTGCTTTTAAAATTTTAATATAATATAATAATTTTAGAGAGTAGAAAGAAGGAATCTAAATGTTTAAAAATAAAAGTACTAAATTTATTATATTTGAAATAATTATAATGATGATTGGAGTAATAGGTATAACTCTAGCAGTTAGTTATGTTATGAATAGTGTTAACATAAATGTAGATACAGCTAATTTGGCAATAGATTATACTGGTAATTTAACATTACCTTCAGTTAATTTAGTACCTATATTAGATAGTGAAGTAGAAAGTAATACTGAAAATGTAATGAGAATTAATTTTAGTGTAAAAGGAGCTAGTACTAATCCTAATATACCAATAATATATGATGTAATACTATCAGACTTAGTCGTAGATTCAGCACTAAAAAGTGAATATGTAAAATGGGAATTAGAAAAAAATGGTACGGTTATTTCAAGTGGTAGTTTAGATCCTTGGTTTGATAGTATCCGTGATGGTAAATTTTGGTTAACAGAAATTCAACAAGATTTAGTAAGAAGTAGTGGGACTGCTGATAACTATGAATTTAGATTATGGATAAGTGAAGCATGTACTGGAGATATTACTACATGTACAGAAGATATGGATCAGTCTAATATGTTAAATAAAAGTATAAGTGGTAAAATAGAAGTAGTATTATATACGAAAGGGAAAGAGGCTTTAGAAAGAAAGCCAGGTATGAATGCAGCAGAATATATTCCAACTTTATTATCTTCTAATCCAACCACAATGAATAATGATGATCCAGATAATAATGTAAGATATATGGGAGCGGATCCTAATAATTATGTTTTATTTAATAATGAATTATGGAGAATAATTGGGATATTTGATGTAGCATCTACTTATGGTGGACCTACAGAGAAAAGGCTTAAGATAATAAGAGATGATTCAATAGGAAAGATGGCGTGGGATAGTAATAACACAAATGATTGGTCTAAAGCATCCTTACAAACACATTTAAATGGTACATATTTTAATAATTTAACTTCTGAAGCCAAAGGTTTAATTGGAGATGCTGTTTGGAATCTTGGAGGAACAGCATCATACACAAGTGCATCAAATGGACTACCTAGTCATTTCTATGGCTATGAGAGAGGTACAACTGTATATGGTACTCGTCCAACTTATTGGGTAGGTAAAATAGGATTAATGTACCCTTCAGACTATGGATACGCGACAAGTGGAGGAACTACCACTAATAGAGCATCTTGCTTAGCAAAAGAAATGCGTAGTTGGAGTAGTTCTAGTTATAGTGATTGTAAAAATAATGATTATATCTTCAAAACAACGACACAATGGACAATGACACATTATTCGTCCTACTCGAACTACGTGTTTTATGTGAACGGCAGCGCAAGCGTGGGTAGCAGCTACGCGTTCTATGGCCATGCCGTCCGTCCAACAGTATATCTAAACTCTAATGTCTTAATCACGGGTGGCGACGGTAGTCAAACATCTCCTTATGTGTTAGGTTTAGAATAAGCCGTGGTGGGTTTAATCCACCCGGCGCCATGGCCCTATTCTGACTCCTAAAGAAGCATAAAACGCTTCTTTAGGTAAACCTTGTGGATAACTATATTTTAGTGTAAAAAAATATTAGACAAAACTGTAAAAATAAATATATTGAACTATCTAAGTATTTATGTTAAAATACATACATAAGGCATAAAAACGTATAAAAGATAAGTAAGTTAATTATTACTATATAGAGAGTCTATGATGGTGGAAATTAGATAAGGATATTAACTGAAAGCTCCTTTTTAGTGTGATTAATACTCACCGGGTAATTTCGTTAACAATTATAAAGGTATATAAGATTATATATGAAATAGGATGGTACCACGATTATTCGTTCCTATGTAATATATAATCTTTTTTAGGAGGTATTTATGAAAAATAAAATATTTGCAATTGTAGGTATGTGTGGAAGTGGTAAATCTATCGCATCAGATTATTTAGAACAAAAGGGATACAAGAAAGTATATTTTGGTGGTGTTACCATGGAGAAACTAAAAGAATTAGGTCTTGAAGTTAATCCAGAAAATGAAAAGATGATAAGAGAGAATTTAAGAAAAGAACTTGGAATGGCCGCGTACGCTATTACATTACTTCCAAGGATTAAAGAATATTCTAAAACTAATAATGTGGTATTAGATGGAGTATATTCTTGGGATGAAGTAAAGGTATTAAAAGATGAACTTAAGGACAAACTAAAAATAATAAGTATTGTCGTAGATAAAGAAATTAGGTATAAAAGATTAGAAATAAGAGAAATAAGGCCACTTACTAGAATAGAAGCTAATAATAGAGATATATCAGAAATAGAAAATTTAGCTAAGGGTGGTCCAATCGGATACGCTGATTATTTTATATTTAATAATGGCACAATTGATGAATATAAAACTAGACTAGATGAAATAATAAAGGATGTGGATAATAATGAAAAAAATGACTAGTGAAGAGATAATTAGAACATATATAGACTATTTTAAAGCAAATGGTCATACTGAGGTAGAAAGTGCATCTTTAATACCTCATAACGACCCATCAATATTATGGATAAATGCAGGAGTTACCCCATTAAAGAAATATTTTGATGGAACAGAAATACCTAGTAATAGAAGACTAGTTAGTTGTCAAAAATGTATTAGAACAGGAGATATAGAGAGTGTTGGTAAAACAGCAAGACATCATACTTTCTTTCAAATGTTAGGTAATTTCTCAATTGGCGACTATTTTAAAAAAGAAGCATTAACAATGGCTTTTGAACTATTAACTAGTCCTGAATACTTTGGATTTGATATAAATAAATTATATGTAACGGTATATCCTGATGATATTGAAGCTAATAATTTATGGGCAAGTTTAGGAATACTTCCTGATCATATTATTAAACTTGAAAATAACTATTGGGAAATTGGTGAAGGACCATCAGGACCTGATAGTGAGATATTCTATGACCGTGGAGAAAAATATGATCCTGATAAACTTGGAGTAAAATTATTACAAGATGAAATTGAAAATGACAGATATATAGAAATATGGAATAATGTATTTAGTCAATTTAATGCCAAAGCAGGTATTCCAAGAAATGAATACGAAGAACTTCCTAGTAAAAATATTGATACTGGTATGGGTGTAGAGAGAATGGCTTGTATTATACAAGAAACAGAGACTAACTATGAAACAGATTTATTTATGCCAATTATGGAAAAAATAAGTGAACTATCACAAATTATGTATACAGGACAAATGGAATTTAAAGTAATCGCAGACCACATACGTACTTTAGTATTTGCTATATCTGATGGTGCTACGTTTGAAAATTATGGACGTGGATACGTTCTTAGAAGACTTTTAAGAAGAGCTGTTAGAATGGGTAAAAAATTAAATATTGGGAAAACTTTTATAAGTGAATTAGTAGATGTAGTTATAGATAAATATTCTAGTGTTTATCCAGATCTTATGAAGAGTAGGGAAAGAGTTAAAGAATTAACTACGAAGGAAGAAGAATTATTCCAAAAGACGCTTATATCTGGAGAAAAAAGATTAGAAGAAATATTTAATAATAGTGATTCTAAAGTAATTAGTGGTAAGGATGCTTTTAAATTATATGATACATATGGTTTTCCTATCGATTTAACATGTGAATGTGCTAGTGAACATGGATTTACTGTTGATACTTCGGAATTTGAAAAATATATGAGTGCTCAAAAAGAAATGGCAAGAAGCAGTAGAAAAGATGAAGCTAGTATGAATCTTCAAAACGAAGCTTTAATTAATTATAAAGAAGAAAGTAAGTTTATCGGATATGACAGTCTTGAAAATAAAACTAAAGTAATAGGTATTATTAAAGATAATGAATTTGTTGATACTTTATCTGGTTATGGATATGTTGTATTAGAAGAAAATCCTTTTTATGCTGAGAGTGGTGGACAAGTAGCAGATACTGGATACTTAAAAGGAAAAGAATTTAAAGCTGATGTAATAGATGTAATTAAAGCACCAAATAAACAGCATTTATTATATGTAAATGTCTTTGAAGGAGCAATTAATAAAGAAGATGAAGTAATAACTCATGTGTTAAACGAAAAAAGGCACTCTATAGAAAGGAATCATAGTGGTGTGCATTTACTTCATAAATCATTACAACAACTTTTAGGAAGCAGTGTTTTACAAGCAGGAAGTAAAGTAGATGAAAATAGTTTCAGGTTAGATTTTACTTATCATGGAAGGCTTAGTGATGAGATAATTGTTAAACTAGAAGGTATGGTTAATGATAAAATTAAATCTTCTAGTCCTGTATCAATTGAATATATGAAATTAAATGACGCTAAAGCAAAGGGCGCTATGGCATTATTTGAAGATAAGTATGGTGATATTGTTAGAGTAGTATCAATGGGAGATTCTATTGAATTATGTGGAGGAACTCATGTTAAGAATACTAAAGACCTAGAGAGATTTGCTATTATTAGTGTTGAAAATAAGGGCGCTGATACATTTAGAATAGAAGCTACATGCGCAGATAAAATTGAACCTATGTTAGAAGAATCTATTAAAATATATAAAGAAGAATCATTAAAATTATTAGAAAAAGTTAAGAAAATAGTTTTAGAAGCTAAAGAATATGAAATAGATTTAACTTTTGATTTTGAATTAAATAATAAGGTACCACATAGTTATAAAGATGTAATAGAATATAAACAAGAAGTGGATAATATTAAAAAATTAGTAAAAGACTTAGAAAAAGAATACAATGATAAGAAAGCCCAAAAAATGATTTCTAATATTGATGCATTTATTGAAGCTAAAGAAGAAGTAAATGGTAATAATATAATTGTTGCTATTACTAATAATTATGAAGTTCCTATCTTAAAGCAAGTAGTGGATGCGATTAGTAATAAAGTAAGTAATTCATTTGTATTACTTGCTAACGTTGGTGATAATAAAGTTAATTTTATAGGTAAATGTACAATTAACAATGATAATATAAATGTAGGAAGTATCATTAAAGAATTATCTTTAAAATGTGAAGGCAATGGTGGCGGTAGTAAAAACTATGGTCAAGGTGGGGGAACAAAAACTTCGGAAATTGCTACATTTCTTGGTGAAATTAAAGATAAAATAAAAAGTACAATGTAAGTAAAAAAGAAGAAAACAATAAAATAAAATTATTAAAGTTTTCTTCTTTTTGTTGTATTCCAAAATCATATAAAAGTAATTTTTTGTCTAATATATATAATTAATATTTTTTTTAATAAATTTAATATTTTGATTCTCTTTTCATTTTTTTACCCAATTTTTACTATATAAAAATAATTGTAAAAGAATTTTTCTACTTACTAAAAATAATATGTTTGTATTGATTTAAAGAATATAGTATGATATAATTAATTCAAGATAAGGATGTGAGAAAATGAAAATTACAATTACGAATACAAATGATGCCATAGCAGAAGCAAATAATTTAATTAGTGCTGGTAATACTATTAAGTCAATTTTAACTACATTAAAGTATATTAAGCAGACAATTGGTGAGGTTTGGCAAAGTGGTGCAGAATATACATCTATAGACACTGCTCTTACTAACTCAATTAGTGAATATGAAAATAAAATATTGGTAGCTATTAATAAATTATCAACTGGTGTAATTGCTTATTGTCAAGCAACTGAAGAACTAGCAGCATCAGGAGCTACTAATTCAAATAAAGAAGCGTATGATAGCCCAAGTGAATGGGTTGCAGATAATGTTTTTACGTTAGATGGATATGAGGCACCTAGTACAATTACAAATCTTAGTGATTTAAGTCGTGGTGAAGTGGATGCTTATATATATTCTAAGGCCATAGATATGGGAATGTCTGAAAATCAAGCTAGAATGGCCGTAACTATTGCTAGAGGAGAAACAGGACATTATACTAGTCCTGCAGTTTTAAATCAAAATAATTATGGCGGTCTACTTAAAGGTTATGATAGCAATGGAAATAACGTTTATTTTAGTTATGACACACCAGATGCAGGAGTAGAAGCATACTTAAATAATTTAAAAACAGGATACTTCGATCAAGGGTTAAATACTTATGAAGCAATAGGCCCAGTATATTCACCTCCAGGAAACAGTTGGACTACACTTATGAATGGAGTAGATTACAGTAGATTTGAATCTCATTTAAGTCCAATGGATTAAAGTATAACTAAGTTTATACTTTTTTTCTTAAGGAGTAAGAGAAATGGATTATGAAAAATATGCAATAAAGAAGGGTAAACAAGACTTATTATCTTCTTTAAAAGGTCTTAATAAAAAAATCATTAAAGAATATTTAGAAGAATATTGTTTAGATAATATAGAGGAATTAAAAGATGATATAATTGATAAATTTGAATTTTGTTTGAGTGTTTCTAAAGATGATATATTTTCACAGGCATACTTTAAAAAGTTATTAGAATATGAAAATAGTATGATTATGGCAGCTTATAATGCTGATATAGAAGCATTATGGGTATTTATATACGAAAATAATGGTCATTATTCTTACTATATTCCAACGGAAATAAAAAAAATAATTAAGAATGAATTAAACTTGTAAAAAATTTTACTTTTTTAATAGAGTTTCTTTAATTATTTTAATATTAATATTATTTATGTTAGATAGACTATCTAACATATTTTTTTCTATATTTAATGTATAAGTAATATTGTCTTTGTATGTTTTATTGATTATTTGATAATCTTTAAGTAAATAATCTATTTTAGAAGATAAGTCATAACTAAAAGATATATCTACATTATATCCCTTAATTAACTTAGATAAATTAGTTTTCTTTAAACATTCAGATATACTTTTAGAGTAAGCTCTAACAAGTCCACTGGCTCCTAATTTAATACCCCCAAAATACCTAATAACAATACATAATACATAATTTAAATTATTTTTTTCTAGTACTTGCATAATAGGGCTTCCTGCTGTTCCTGATGGTTCGTTATCATCACTAAACTTTTTATTATTATCGATTATATATGCATATGTATAATGTGTAGCGTCCTTATATTCTAATTTAGCATTATTTAAAACTTTTTCTACGTCACTAACTGAATATATTTCTTTTAACAAACATATAAATTTCGAATTTTTTATAATAATTTCGTTAGAACAATCATTATTTATAGTATACATACATATCACCAAAACAATTATAACATCTTATTTACATAAATACAATTTTGTAATATAATAAAAAAATAAAGAAAAGAGATGACTTTATGAGAAATTTAAGTAATAAAAATATAATTCATATTGAGAAAGATGGAATATCTTATATTCAATTTCGAAAATTACTAGAGTATGATTATATTGCTCATGGTTATACCGTAGGACTTGATAATAATATGAGGACTACTACTAGTAAAGGAAAAAATGTTAATTACGAAAATGGTATGCATAAATTTCATTTGTTATGTAATTATTTAGGGATAGACTTTAACGATTGTTATAAGGCTTCTTTAAATCACACGGATAATGTATGTGTTGTAGATACTAGAGATAATTTACCAATGTTTGAAGTATTACCTGATAAAAATGATGGAATTTTAACTAATATTAGTAATATTAATTTAATTACAACATCATCTGACTGCATTACTTTCTTTTTGTTTGATAAAGAGAAGAATGTTATTGCAAATGTTCATTCAGGTTGGCGTGGTACATACAATGGCATACTTATAAATGCCTTAAAGAAAATGCATGAATATTTTGGATGTAATTATAGAGATATTATGATATTTATATGTCCGGCAATTCGTGATTGTCATTTTGAAGTAAATTTTGATGTGTTTGATTTGTTCAGTCAAAAATATGGATATATGGGAAATATTATTACTAAAAATGAAGATAAGTGGAATATAGATACTATTTTAATAAATAAAATATTAGCAAGTGACTTAGGAATTAGAGAAGATAATATATATGATAGCCAGTTATGTACGGTATGTAATAGTGATGTAATTAATTCATTAAGAGCGCATGGAAAAGATTTTAATTTAAATGCCGGAATTATTGGCATTAAAGGAAAAACAAAATGTTTAAAGAAGAATTAAGTTTAGTCCCCCATTTACCGGGATGTTATCTTATGAAAAATAAGAATGATAATGTTATTTATGTGGGAAAATCAAAAAATTTAAAAAATAGACTTACTTCTTATTTTAGAGGAACACATACTGGTAAAACAGCTATGCTAGTTAGTGAAATAGATCACTTTGAATATATTATTACTTCTTCAGAATTAGAGGCTTTATTATTAGAAATTAATTTAATAAAAAAATATAATCCAAGATATAATATATTACTTAGAGATGATAAGAGTTATCCATATATAGAACTTACTAATGATAAAGTACCAAGACTTGTTGTAGTAAGAAATCCTAATATAAAGAAGAATAAAACTCATAAGTTATTTGGCCCGTATCCTAACGTAACTGCTGCAAGAGAAACTGTAGATATTTTAAATAGATTGTATCCTTTAAGGAAATGTAAAACATACTCTAAAAAAGAATGTTTATATTATCACATAGGGCAGTGTTTAGGATATTGTACTCATGAAGTTGATAAAGAAATAAAAGATAATATGCGAAGTGAAATTATATCTTTTTTAAATGGTAATCATGAAATAGTTACTAAGAAATTAACTAGCGAAATGGAAAAATATTCTGATAAAATGGAATATGAAAAAGCAATGGAATATAAAAGTATGCTTGATTACATTAATGTTGTTTTAGAAAAACAAAAAGTGGAACTTGATGATAATATTGATAGAGATGTAGTGGGATACTATACTAATAATAATTATTTATCTGTTCAGATATTATTTATAAGAGGGGGTAAACTTTTAGATAGAAAAAGAGATTTATTTCCTATGGTAGATACGGAAGAAGAAGAGTTAACATCATATATATCAAAGTTTTATGATAAACATAAAATAAAACCTAAAGAAGTACTAATTCCTGATATATTAGATGAGAATATTTTAACCCAAGCTTTTGATATTAAATTCTTTAAACCACAAAAAGGAACTAAGAAAAATATTTTAGACCTAGCATCCCAAAACGCTAAAATATATTATAATGAACAGATGAGTTTAATTGAAAAAGATGAAGAGAAGACACTTAATGCAGTAAAAGAGTTAGGTAGTATTTTAAATATTTCTAATTTAAGTAGAATAGAACTATTTGATAACTCTAATTTATTTGGTAGCTTTAATGTATCTGGAATGGTTGTGTTTATTGATGGAAAACCTTATAAAAATGAATATAGAAAGTTTAAAATAACTAATGATAAGAATGATGACTATGGAACTATGAGAGAAGTTATTTATAGAAGATATTTTAGAGTACTTAAAGATAAATTAACGAAACCAGACTTAATAATCGTAGATGGTGGTATTGGACAAGTTAAGGTAGCTAGAGAAGTAATAGATAGTCTTAATA
The DNA here is from genome assembly GCA_944359705.1 of uncultured Bacilli bacterium. GTDB lineage: Bacteria > Bacillota_I > Bacilli_A > RF39 > UBA660 > CALVVX01. Next base: position 10,616 of record CALVSZ010000015.1, read on the forward strand.
TGAATATACCTGTCGTAGGACTTAAAAAAAATGATAAACATAATACTTCAGAACTTGTAGGTAATGACCCAATAGAAATAATTAATATAGATAAGAAAAGTAATTTATTCTTACTTTTAACTAAAATGCAAGATGAAGTACATAATTATACTATTTCATATCATAAACAAATAAGAAGTAAAGGAGCATTATCTAGTATACTTGATAATATTGATGGAATAGGGGAAAAAAGGAAGAAAGAACTTTTAAAGAAGTATAAAAGTATTAATAAAATGAAAGAAGCAACTAAAGAAGAATTAGAAGAAATATTACCAAGTAATGTAGCAAGTAATTTTTATGAATTTTTAAAAGAATATAATTGAAATCTTATATATTAATTGAGATTTCTTTTTATTTCTTTTATTGCAAATTTTGTCTAATTATATAAAATAAAATTAACTTTTTTGTTCGTTTGACAAAACTAATGATAAACGATAATATATCATTAATTTTGTCAAAGATATTAATGTGATACTTTTTGAATTAGCTTAATGTATGATATAATAAACTAAGAAAGAAGTGTTATTATGTCAAAAATTAAAGTAATGGATGAACTACTTGCCAATAAAATAGCAGCAGGAGAAGTCGTAGAAAAATGTGTATCAATAGTAAAAGAACTGGTAGAAAATTCAATCGATGCTAATAGTGATATGATTAAAATAGAACTAAAAGAAGCAGGCCTTAGAGAAATAAAAGTAATAGATAATGGTATTGGCATGGATGAGAATGATGCAGTATTAGCGTTTCAAAGACATGCGACATCTAAGTTATATAGTGATGATGATTTGTTTTCAATCTCTTCATTGGGTTTTAGAGGTGAAGCGCTACCATCAATTGCATCAGTCTCAGAAGTAGTCTTAAAAACATGTCAAAATGATATAGGGCACTTAGTCCATATAAAAGGAGGTACTATATTAGAAAGTGCTAAATGTGAAGCAAGAGTAGGCACTTCGATTACTGTTTCTAATTTATTTTATAATACTCCAGCAAGACTTAAGCACTTATCTAGTATATATTCAGAACTTGCAAATATAGTTGAGTATGTAAATAAGATAGCACTATCTTATCCTAGTATTAAATTTATTTTAAAAAACGATGATAAAGAATTATTAAATACTGATGGATCAGGTAATTTACTTAAAGTAATTAAAACGATATATGGAACTGATGTAGCTAAGAAAATGATAAAAATCGATGCTAGTAATGAGGATTATACAGTGTCTGGATATGTATCTTTACCGGAAGTAAATAGATCATCTAGAAATCATATGACGACAATAGTAAATGGAAGAGTAGTAAGAAACGCAAGTTTAAACAAGACCGTAAATGATGCATATTCCTCATTTAAAGAAGATACAAGATATCCTATTTCAGTGTTATTAATAGATACTGATCCATCACTAATAGATGTAAATATTCATCCATCTAAACAAGATATTAAGTTTAGTAATTTTGATGATTTAAAAAGCCTTATATCAAATAGTATTATCAAAGAAATAAAAACTAAATTATTAATACCTAAAATAGAAATAAAAGATACAGATATTCCTAAATATGAAAATTTAAGTTTAAATTTAGAAAGAAATATAGTTAAAGAGAATACTAGTGAATACACACAAAAAATAAGCGATGTAATTAACTTTAATGATGATAAAAATACTTTAGAAGAAGAAGTTATTAATTATGAATATGTAGAAGAAATAAAAGATGATAATAAACTACCAGAATTATATCCGATTGGACTATTCTTAGGAACATATATTGGATGTCAAAATGAAAAAGGAATATATTTAATTGACCAACATGCGGCAGAAGAGAGAATTAATTATGAAAAATACTTATATATGTTATCACACCCTAATAATAATACGATAAAACCATTATTTTCAATTATAATAGAGCTTCCTATGAATGATTTTATTATTATAAAAGAAAACATTAGTATATTAGATAAATTAAATATTAAAGTAGAAGAATTTGGAATATCATCATTTCGAATTGTGGAGCATCCGACTTGGTTTCCTAAAAATAGAGAAGATAAAATAATTAAAAATATTTTTGAACTTATAATAAGCAGTGAAAAGAATTTCTCATTTGAAAAATTTAATAAAAATTTAGCAGCTACTATCGCATGTAAAGCAAGTATTAAGGGAAACACTAATATAACTATGGAGGCAATGGAAAGCATTATTAATGATTTAAGAAAATGTAATAACCCCTTTAATTGTCCTCATGGAAGGCCTACAATAATTAGTTTTACTACATATGAACTTGAAAAAATGTTTAAAAGAAGTATGTAATATAAAAAAAATAATCCATAATAGAAAGGATAATCTATAATTATAGATTAAAACGTGATGTATATGACAATAGAAGAAGAATGTGAGAATATAATAAATTTACCTAGTAATCAGTTAAAAGAATATTTAAAAGATAAAGAATTTCGCAGTAGACTATTAAACTTAAGTGGTGAAGCAGCTTTTTGCTATTTAATAGATAATTTAAAAGAAAGTGATCTACTATCTTTGTTAGATGATGATATAATTCCTAGTTTAAAGAAAAGTTTTAATTATAAATCTAAAATAATTTCAATAATGGAGTGTAAAAATCAATATAAAAATGTTTTTTTAAGTAAAAAGGAAATAGTTGAATTAATATATGAAGAATTAATTTATATGGATTATCCTTTTTCGATTCTTAATATTAATTTCGGTAAAGTTTATTTTGAATATTTAATATCTAAGAGAGATTTAGATTCATTTAGATACTTAAATGGAAAAGTTCAATTTAGAATATTAAGTGAAAATGATAATTTAGATAAGATAAAAAGACTTAATCCTAATGAAGATTTTCTTCTTAGTCTATCTAAAGAGTCAATGCAATTTTTACTTGAAGATAATTATTTTAAAAACATCTTTATTAATATGAGTATTAACAATATAGCTTATATCATTAAAAAAGGTGTTAAACTTCCAAATAATTTACTTGATTCTAATACATTAATACACAAATATTTAGCTATTGATAATGATATTATTTTACTAGATTATTTATGTAATTTAGAATTAAATAATCCATATTTAAAAGAAAAAATACTATCAAAGAGAAAAAAGCAATTTGATGATATTATAGAAAAAGAGATACTAGATGATAATTATTTTTTAGAAGAACTTATAATATTAAATTATGAAGATATTCCTTATAATTTTTTAAAAAATACTTTATCATTAATGGAATATATATATCAGATAAACGAGATGATAATACCTAAAAATAGACTTGATTTATATTATAAATTATTGATATTTTCTAAATTAACTTATCCTGAAAAAATTGATTTATATAATGAAATAAAATCAAACCAAAATGGAATAAGTGAATTTTATGATGACTTTAAAACATGTTTTTATGATTCAATTAAAAGAATACAAGATAGTCTTTTAGATGTAAGTAAGTTAACTAAGTCAGAATTAAGTCATAAATATAATGTTGATGTGTATGAACTAAATGGCGAAGAATTTAAAATGCTTATAAGTCATACTAATATAGATAGAGATTATCTATATGAGGGAGAAGTATGGAAAAAAAATAAAGAATATGCATCACTATCGTTAATTAGTGATAAATGCTTAAATACTTTTAGAAATCCAAGTACTAATATTATTGTTGGTTTTACTGATATTAATTATTTAAATGTTATGCATATTCATCATGCAGACTCTTACAGTAAAGAAGAAAATGGTAGTAATCGTATAATAGAATTATTTACTCCAGATAATCTTATCAAAAATACTAAGGCATATAACGAAATACTTATTAAAAATAGTAATACGCTTACACCTAGTTATATTGTTTGCTATGATGAAATAAAAGAAGGCGATGTAGAAGCCAGTATATCTTTAGGAAGAATTCCTTTAATTTTAATACATACTAAAAAGTATAGTAGTGCCAAAAAAATGGTAACATTTGATGATGATTGCTATTTTAGTTATGAGGAAGCTAGTATCTTAGTAAAAAAAAGGAGGCGTTATGAATAAAGTAATTGTAATATTAGGTCCTACTGGGGTAGGTAAAACCAAAATGTCTATTGAACTTGCTAAAAGATTAGATGGAGAAATTGTTAATGCTGATTCAATGCAATTTTATAAGGATTTAAATATAGGTACTGCTAAAATAAAAGAAGAAGAAAAAGAAAATATTCCCCATCACTTATTTGATATAAAAGAAGTCAGTGATGATTATTCTATATTTGATTATCAAAAAGATGGAAGAAAAATAATTGGTGATATTTTAAATAGAAAAAAGATGCCAATTATTGTGGGAGGTACTGGTTTATATATTAAAGCCCTTTTGTATGATTATAAATTAAGTTATGAAAAAGAAAATAATACTTACGATGAGTTAACTACTGAAGAATTATATAATAAATTATTAAAATTAGATAAAAATATAATAATTGATAAGAATAATCGAAGAAGAGTTATACGTGCTATTAATTACTACCTAGAAAATGGTACTTCTATTAAAGATAACAAAACAGATAAATTACTTTATAATGCTGTATTTATTGGATTAACTACCGATAGAGAATTATTATATGATATAATAAATAAACGTGTCGATAAAATGCTTAGTGAAGGATTACTTGAAGAAGTTAAATATTTTTATGATAGAAAAATTTATACTAAACCATTAATTAATGGAATTGGCTATAAAGAATTATATAAATATTTTGCTAAAGAAGAAACATTAGAAGAAGCAGTTAACAAAATTAAACGAAATTCAAGAAGATATGCTAAAAGGCAATATACATTTTTTAATAATCAATTACCAGTTATTTGGTTTGATGTTAACTTTAATAATTTTGATAAAACAGTAGATGAAGTTTATAAATACATAATTAGTTAAAAAATAATAGAGTTTTTCTAATCATTTTGTTATAATAATAAATAGAAAGTTTGTGATGTTATGGATAGTAGGAAAGTTAGAAATTTTAGTATAATTGCGCACATTGATCATGGTAAGAGTACACTTGCTGATCGTATTTTAGAATATACTGGGGCACTTGATAAAAGACAAATGAAAGATCAAATATTAGATAATATGGATATTGAAAGAGAAAGGGGTATAACTATTAAGCTAAATGCTGTTAGACTAGAATATAATGGTTATATTCTAAACTTAATAGATACCCCAGGACATGTTGATTTTACATATGAAGTATCAAGAAGCCTTGCTTCATGTGAAGGGGCAATATTAATAGTGGATGCTGCTCAAGGAATTGAAGCACAAACTTTAGCTAATGTTTATTTAGCTTTAGAAAATAATTTAGAAATAATACCTGTTATAAATAAAATTGATTTGCCTAATGCTGATATTCCTAGCAGAGTAAAAGAGTTAGAAGATACATTTGGTTTTAAAGAAGATGAAATAATATTAACTTCTGCTAAAACAGGTGAGGGAATTGATAAATTAGTAGATGCAATTATTAATAGAATACCTTCTCCTATAGGGAATGTTAATAATAAACTTAAATGTTTAATTTTTGATAGTTATTTTGATTCATACCGAGGTGTTATTGCTTTAGTTAGAGTAGTGGAAGGTAGTATTAAAGTAGGAGATACTATTTTAATGATGGCAACCGGAGCAACTTATGAAGTAGTAGAATTAGGATATCACACTCCTTTAGAAAAAAAAGTAGATAAATTAGTTGCAGGTGACGTTGGATTTATTGGCGCTAGTATTAAGAGTATTGAAGACGTTAAAGTAGGGGATACGATAACACTTAATAATAATAAAGCAGAAGAGCCACTACAAGGGTATAAACCAATGAAACCAATGGTATTCTGTGGATTATATCCCATTGATTCATCTAAATATCCTAATTTAAGAGAAGCGTTAGATAAATTAAAATTAAATGATGCTTCACTAATATTTGAACCAGAAACATCGTCATCTTTAGGTTTTGGATTTAGAACTGGTTTTTTAGGGCTTTTACATATGGAAATAATTATAGAGAGAATTGAGAGAGAATTTGGCGTAGAATTAATTGCTACTTCTCCTTCAGTTATCTATGAAATTGCACTTACTGATGGAAGTATTATAAACGTCGATAATCCTGCTGAATTCCCTCCAAAAGTAAAAATAAAAAGTATTAAAGAACCATATATTAAAACTAATATTTTTGTACCAAGTAATTATATAGGAAGTATTATGGAACTTTGTCAAGATAAACGTGGTACTTATATTGGAATGGAATATATTGATAAAACAAGAGTAAATATCCATTATGAATTACCTTTATCAGAAATAGTTTATGATTTTTTTGATAGGTTAAAGTCATCTACTAAAGGGTATGCATCTTTTGATTATGAACTTATTGGTAATAAAGAAAGTGATTTAGTTAAGATGGATATTTTATTAAATGGTGAATTAGTTGATGCTTTAAGCATTATTGTTCATAAAGATTTTGCTTATAATAGAGGAAGACAAATAGTAGATAATTTAAAGGAAATTATACCTAGACAAATGTTTGAAGTACCAATTCAAGCCGTAATTGGTAGTAAAGTAATTGCTAGAAGTGATATAAAAGCAATGCGAAAAGACGTTCTTGCTAAGTGTTACGGAGGAGATATCACTAGAAAAAGAAAGCTATTAGATAAACAAAAAGAAGGCAAAAAGAAAATGAAAACAATTGGAAAAGTTGAAATTCCAAGTGAAGCTTTTTTAAGTATTTTATCAAATTATAAGAAAAATTAATTTTAATTAAAAGGTATGGGGTAGTGTTATGAGTGAAAAAGAAATAGAAAAGAAAATATTAAATTATGATATTGAAATTCCAGAATTAGAAAAATACTTAGAAGATTATTTTGATGAAGTAGTAAGAGGAATGATATGTGCATTATTCGTTCTTCTTCGCCATGATGGAAAAAACAGTCTTCTTATAAAGCAAATAATAGATGAAATAGAAATAATTATTAATGATGTAGATGAATCAGAATTATTAGATGTTATCTATAAAAGCCTTCGTGAGTTAAATTGTAAAATAAATAATGCTTTAAGTAGTCAAAATCAAAATTCACTAGAAGGATACCGTAATAAGTTATTAAGTATTTGTAAAAATATTAAATTAAAGGAAAAAGAGAATAATGAAATAGATATTGTTAACATTATTAGAAAACTAATATATGTAGGTAGAGATTTAACTAAAATAGAAGCTGTATTAAAAAGTAATAAACATCTTAATAACAAAAATTTAGAAGAAATATTTAGTGAAATATTAGAAACATATATTTATTTAACAGATGAAGAAGAAATAAAATACTATTATAAGTTAATTGGATTATTTTTAAAAAGTTCATATAGTAAAGAAATTATGGCTAAAAGTAATGTCTATTTAGCAATTTTAGAGAAAAAGAAAAATCTAGAAAGAGTTAAAAGCATTATTAAACAGCTTCAAAATAAAGAAATTAGTTTAGAAGACTTAGAAAAAAAATATGATATTAAATTTAACTCTAATGCTGTATATATTCCCAAAGAAGAAACATGTTTTTCTCCAAGATGTGATTATACCAATCAAAAAGTAATTACAATTGATGATGATGGAAATAAATGTAATGATGATGCTTTATATATAGAAAAACTAAGGGATGGTTCATATAAATTATATGTTCATATTGCTGATGTACCCTCATTAGTTTCTAAGGATTCTTATATTGATTTAATGGCATATAAAAAAGCAGAAACTATTTATTTAAAAGATAGAGAAATATTGTTATATCCAGAAATTATTGCTTATGATAAAGGTTCATTACTTGGAGGCACTAGAAAAAATGTAATAACTTATACATTTAGATTAAGTCCTAATTTAGAAATAGATCCAGATAGTTTTACTTTAGCAAAAGGAACTATTGATATTGCTAAGTCATTTAGTTATAAAGAAGCAGATAAAATATTAAGAAATGGTGGAGATAATGATTATTTTCCTTTGTTAAACTCTTTAAATATTTGTGCTGATATTTTAAGGAATAAAAATCTCTATAAAAATATATATAGAAATATTGAAAATAAGATGACGGGAATTAAAACAAATAGCTTTTTGGAAAGTAAATCACCATCTGCCAAAATAGTTCAAGAAACAATGGTCTTAACAAATCAATATGTAGATAAATATTTTGCCACAAATGGTTATCCTTATATACATAGAGTTCATAAAGGAACTTCAGTTAATATTGATGAAGAGATTATGCTAATTTTGGGAATTGATCGAAAAGACTTGGTGAATAATCCAAAATGTGTTAAAATACTAAATGCTGTAAAGGAAAAATATTTGAATGCTGAATATTCCCATATATCAAGTCCTCATAATGGAATAGGAGTTAAAAATTATTCCCATTCGACAAGCCCTCTTAGAAGATATGCTGATGCTTCAGGGCAATATATTATGTACGATATTGTATTTAATTGTAATTTTGATGATGCAACGATATATAAATGGGAAAATATAGTAAAAGAAAGTTGTGCTTACTTAAATGAAAGAGTTAAAGAAAATGCATTATTTGCAAATGAATATAATTATTTAGTATCTAAAAGAAAAATTAGAAGGTGTGATTAAGATGTTATTACCAAATTTAAAAGAAGCAAGAAAAAGAACTGATAAGGAAGTTAAAATAATAAGAGATGAATATATTATTCCAGATAATATTAAAAATATTGGAAAAAATAAAAAATATCATGTTATTACTTATGGATGTCAAATGAATGTTCATGATTCAGAAAATATTAGTGCTATTTTAGAAGATTTAAAATATACACAAACTGATGATGTTGATAATGCTGATATTATTGTAATAAATACTTGTGCTATTAGAGAAAATGCTCATAATAAAGTAGTAGGTATGTTAGGTAGAATTAAACACTTAAAGGAAACTAAGAAAGATATTATAACAGTATTTTGTGGATGTATGGCGCAAGAAGAGAGTATTGCTAATATGCTTAAAGATAAATATAAATGGGTAGATATTGTCTTTGGTACTCATAATATTCATAAATTACCTATATATTTAAGCGATTTATACAAAGAGAAAAAACAAGAAATAGAAGTTTATAGCATTGAAGGTGATGTCTATGAAGGAATACCTGTAAAAAGAGATTCTAAATACAAAGCTTGGGTTAATATAATGTATGGTTGTGATAAATTTTGTAGTTATTGTATTGTACCTTATACAAGAGGGAAACAAAGAAGTAGACTTCCAGAAGATGTTTTAAATGAGGTTAAGAAGTTAAAAGATGATGGTTATATGGAAATAACACTATTAGGACAAAATGTTAATGCCTATGGAAAAGATTTAAACATCTCTTATAACATGGCTAATTTACTTAGAGATGTTGCTAATATTGGTATTCAAAGAATCCGTTTTATTACTTCTCATCCTTGGGATTTTACTGATGAAATGATAGATGTTATAAGTAAATATCCTAATATAATGCCATATATTCATCTTCCTATTCAATCAGGAAGTAATAAGATACTTGCTATGATGCGAAGAAGATATACTAAAGAGTCTTACATTGAACTATTTAATAAAATAAAAAAGAAAATACCAAATGTAGCAATTTCTACAGATATTATCGTAGGTTTTCCAGGTGAAACAGAAGAAGATTTTAAAGAAACTTTAGATGTTGTAGATACTTTAAAATATGATTTAGCCTATACTTTTATCTTTTCTAAAAGAGAAGGAACACCTGCTTCTTTAATGAAAGATGATACTAGTATGGATGAGAAGAAAGAAAGACTTGCTCGTTTAAATGAGAAAGTTAATGAATATGCCAATATGAATAACATGAAATATAAAGATAAAATAGTTGATGTATTAACTGAAGATTATTCGGAAAAAGAAGGGTATCTAATGGGATATACTGATACGATGAAATTAGTTAATGTAAAAGCTAGTGATGAGTATTTAGGTAAAATAGTTAAAGTAAAAATAACTGATGTAAAAACTTGGTCATTAGATGGAGAGGTATGTGAATAATATTAATATGATAAAATAAAACTATGTATTTTGGTACATAGTTATTTCTTTTTTAAAACATTTGCTAAATCATTTTTTATATCATCTGAATCAATACTTTCATCTAAATCTACTAATCTAATTACTTCATCAAAGGTTGTAAAACCTGCTAGTACTTTATATAAACCGTCTTGAAGCATAGTAATTATATCTTTGTTGTATACTAAATGTCTTAACTCATCTTTTCTCATTCCATTACTAATAGCATCTCTTATATCTTGATTTATAAGTAAGACTTCATGAAGGGCAACTCTTCCTTTATATCCGTTATGGCATTCTTCACAGTCGCCTGCTTCATATATTTGATTTACATCACGGTTTAATATTAATTTAAATAAAGTTTTTTCAAATGGAGTAGTTTCCCTTAGACGTTTACATTTATCACATAATTTCCTTGCTAAAGTTTGAGAAATTATTCCTGTTAAAGCACTTGCTAGTAAATATCTTTCAACATCCATATCTAGTAATCTTTCAATGGTATTAAGTGAATTATTAGTGTGAATTGTAGATAATACTAAGTGCCCAGTGATAGATGCTCTAACGGCAATTTTAGCAGTTTCACTATCACGAATTTCTCCAATCATGATAACATTAGGGTCTTGTCTTAATATACTTCTAAGAACGGTAGAGAAGTCAAGACCTATTTCACTATTAACCTGTACTTGGTTAACTCCATCAATATCCATTTCAACGGGATCTTCAACGGTAATTAAGTTAGATCCTTCAACATTTAATCTTTGTAAAAAGGAATAAACTGTAGTAGATTTACCAGAACCGGTAGCACCAGTTACTAAAATAATTCCATTCGGTGCACTAATCATTCTTAAAACTTTTTTATAATTTACTTCACTAAAATATAAGTATTCAATTCCTTTTAAACTCATAGAATAATCTAAAATACGAATAACTATTTTTTCTCCACGTTTTGTGGGAAGAGCAGATACACGTAAGTCTAGATTAATCCCTTTTAATACAGTTTTAATAGCACCATCTTGTGGTAATCTAGTTTCAGTAATATTCATACCAGACATAATTTTTATTCTCGTAATAACGTTTTGTTTAATAGTATTTGGTATTTTATCAATAGTATTTAAAATACCATCAATTCTAATACGTACTTTTAAGCAGTCATCTGCTGGGTCAAAATGAATATCTGATGCTCCATTTTGAGCAGAATATACAATTATTTCATTAACAGCATCAACAATTGGCATTTTTTCAAAATCAAATGTTTTTGTCATTTTTACCCCGTTCCTATTCTAAATATAATTATACAAAAAAAAAGAATATATTTCAATAGTAGAACCAAAAGGATTGTGTAACATGGTATCGGAAAATTGAAAAAAACACTTCAATATGTTATACTATAATCGCAAAAAAATAGCAAAG
>CALVSZ010000016.1 GCA_944359705.1 uncultured Bacilli bacterium
AGTAAATACCAAAAATTAGAAGAATTAAATAGAGTTATTGTTGATGAATTTATTGATAAAATTTATATTGGAAAGTTGAGAGTTGAAACCAAAAGTAGAGATATTCAAATTAAATGGAATTTTGAATAGAGACATTTTCTCTATTCTAATTCCTATTACATAGTAAAGGAGGCAATATATGAAGAATGAAATTATACTTTTTGAAAACCAAGATGTAAAATTAGAAGTAAATATGAAAGATGAAACTGTTTGGCTTACTCAAGAGCAAATGGCTAGATTATTTGATAGAAACATTGGTGTTATATCAAGACATATTAAAAATATTTTTGCTGAAAATGAATTAGACATGGAAAGCAATTTGCAAAAAATGCAAATTCCTAATTCAGATAAACCTGTTTCTTTTTATAGTTTAGATGTTATCATAAGTGTTGGCTATCGTGTTAAATCTAAAAATGGTATTATTTTTAGAAAATGGGCTAATAAAATTTTAAAAGATTATTTGATTAAAGGTTATGCAGTTAATCAAAAGAGATTAGAATATCTTGAAAAAACAATTAAATTAATTGATATTGCAGGAAGAATTGATGAAAAATTAAATGGTAGTGAAGCACAAGAAATAATTAAGGTCATAAATAATTATTCAAATGCTTTAAATTTACTTGATGATTATGATCATAAAAGAATATCTAAACCTAATGGGACAATAAACAATAATAAAATAACTTATGAAGATTGTATGAATATTATAGGTAAATTGAAGTTTAATAGTGATAGTGAATTATTTGCTCTAGAAAGAAATAAAGGCTTACACGCAATTATAGGCACCATATACGGGTCTTTTGATGGAAAAGACTTATACCCTACAATAGAAGAAAAAGCCGCAAATTTCTTGTATTTAATTACTAAAAATCATACCTTTATCGATGGTAACAAAAGAATTGCTGCGACTCTATTTATATATTTCCTAGAATTTTATAATATTCTTTATAATGAAGATGGACAAGTTATTGATAATAATACACTTGTTGCAATTACCCTACTTATAGCTCAATCTAATCCTAAAGAGAAAGATATTCTAATTGATTTAGTAATGAATTTTTTAAATAATAAATAATTATAATAAACAATAACAAAAACATAGGTTGCATTAGAACACACTCTTTAAACCTATATAAAATAAGACTTTCTTAAAATAAATTTTAAATTAATAAGACTTAAAAGTTAAACTTTAATAAAATATGTTCCTTAAAGGTTAAAAAATAGGCTTGATTCAGGTATCTAGCAAACCCTTATAAAATAAGGAAAAAAGGAAAAAGTGTCTTCACTATATTCAAAGAGTTGCATTAATTAGAACACTAGCTACTGATCCGGATATTCTCTTATTAGATGAACCATTTTCTGCACTAGATTACCAATCTAGATTAGCAGTATCTGATGATGTATATAGAATAATAAAAAAGGAAAAAAAGACTGCCATTATGATATCACATGACATAGCAGAATCAATATCAGTAGCCAACAGAATTGTTGTTTTATCTGGAAGGCCATGTAAAGTTAAAAAAATATTTGATGTAAATTTAACTAATGCCTCTACTCCCATTGAAAATAGAAAATGCAAAGAATTTCCTATATATTATGAGAAAATATGGAAAGAGATAGATTATTATGATTAATAATGAGTATAAAAATTATAAAAATAAATTACTAATTAATAAAATATTAGTTATATTTACACAAATTACTTTATTAATTTTATTATTAATTATATGGCAATTACTTGCAGACTTTGAACTTATTAATACTTTTATTTCTTCATCTCCAAAAAAAGTAATAGAAACTATTATTTCATTACATGAACAGCAAAACTTATATCATCATATATGGATTACTGTATATGAAACTATAATTAGTTTTGGAATTGGAACTATTCTAGGAACAATAATTGCTATTATACTATGGTGGAATAAATTTCTATACAAAGTATTTGATCCGTATTTAACAATAATAAATAGTCTACCTAAAGTAGCTCTAGGTCCAATTATAATAATTTGGGCTGGTGCAAATATTAACTCAATTATAATTATGGCTTTACTTATTTCTGTAATTGTAACTATTATAACTGTATATAATGGGTTTGTATCAACAGATCAGGGGAAAATTAATTTACTTAAATCTTTTAAAGCAACTAAATATCAAATTTTAAAATATGTTATACTTCCTAGTAGTTATTCCACAATTATCAGTAGTCTAAAAATTAATGTCAGTATGTCTTTAATTGGAGTTATAATGGGTGAATTTTTAGTATCTAAAGAAGGAATTGGATACTTAATAATGTATGGTTCTCAAGTATTTAATTTAAATCTTGTTATATCGGGAATAATTATTCTTATGATTGTGTCCTATTTAATGTACTTAATAGTGGTATACATTGAAAAGAAATTAATAAAAGAAAGTTAAAAAAATAGCACATAAATGCTATTTTTTTTATAATTTTATTTCTTCAATTGTGTAATCGTTTTCAATAATTTTATTTATATTTTTTATTAAGCTCTCATCAACTTTTCCAAAATACAAATTAATTTTTAGTTTATCACTAGGAAGTTGCAATTTTTCTCCCAATATTTTACCCATATTAATAATTTTTAATTGGGGATTAATTTTATTTATCTCATTTATTAAAATAGGATAATGCGTACACCCTAAAACAATTTTATTTGTTTTTACTTGAGCTAAATATTGTTTTAATGCATCTGTGCAATCTTCACCTTTCTCAATTAATGGCACCAATAATGGACAAGCAATTGCATTTTTAAATTTTCCACTATTAACAGTTGCAGTTGTTGCTAATACGGTGGTATCTTCATCAATGATTTCCAAAATAGGACTGACAACATCATAAATTGGTATATATGGATACTTACTTTTTAAATATTCACTTAAATTAGTGCTGATAGTTCCACAAGCAATGATAATAATATCAACATTTTTATCTAACAAAAAGTTTATTATCCTACTAGATAATTGTTTTAATTCTAAAATACTTTTAGAACCATACGGAATATTGGTATTATCACCAAAATAATAATATTCATTATGATACTTTATTAACTCTTTTAATACCGTCAATCCCCCAATTCCTGAGTCAAAAATTCCAATTTTCATAACTATATTCCTTTCTAGAAATGACTACTTTAATTTTTGCAATCATTTATAAACTTTTCATATAATAAGTTACACTTATCTTTATCCATTTCTGGCATATCCTTATAAGGATTACCAATTCCTAGTTTATCATATTTTTCGCTACCCAATTTATGATATGGTAAAAAATCTATTCTTTCAACATTTTTTATTTTATTTACTACTTTTTTTAACTCATCTAAATATTCATCATTATCCATAATACCAGGAACTATTACTTGTCTAATCCATACAGGTATAGATGTTTTATTTAATTTATCAATAAAATTAATTGATACATCGATATTTCCTCCAGTTAAATTTCTAAAGTCTTCTTTATTTACATGTTTTATATCAAGTAAAATTAAATCAACATATTTAAACAATTCATCATATTTCCCTAAACCATTTCCTGATGTATCCACAGCTATGTGGATATTTTCTTCTTTTAATTTTTTGCATACTTTAATTAAAAAGTCTATTTGTAAAAGTGGCTCTCCCCCCGAAAAAGTAACACCACCATTGTTTCTTTTAAAATATGGCTTATTTCTAACTATTTTTTTTACTAATTCATCAACAGTTATATTATTTTCTTGTACACACCACATTTCCGGATTATGACAATACTTACATCTTAAATTACAACCATTCATAAATACAACAGTTCTAATTCCTGGTCCATCTACTAGCCCAAAAGTTTCTATTGAATTAATACTACCTTCCATATTTACATCTTCTCATGAAAAGTTCTTGCTATAACTTCTTCTTGTTGCTTTCTTGTAAGTCTATTAAATCTAACGGCATAGCCAGATACTCTTATTGTTAAAAGTGGATACTTATCTGGGTTTTCCATTGCATCTATTAAAGTTTCTCTACTAAGTACATTTACATTTAAATGATGTGCTCCTTGACTAAAGTATCCCTCTAATAGACTTACTAAATTTTCTATTTGTTCTTTTTTATTCATGCCTAGCGATGTTGGCACAATAGAGAATGTATTAGATATTCCATCACGGCAACAATTAGCATAATCAAGTTTGGCCACAGAATTTAAACTAGCAATTGCCCCGTTTACATCGCGTCCGTGCATTGGATTAGCTCCAGGCGCAAAAGGTACTCCTTTTTTTCTTCCATCAGGTGTAGATCCTGTTTTAGCACCATATACAACATTTGATGTTATAGTAAGTACTGATAAAGTAACTTCAGCATTACGATATGTTTTATGACTAGATAGTTCTTTATATACTTTTTCCAATACTTCTTTAGCTATATTATCTACTCTATCATCGTCATTTCCATATTTAGGGAAATCACCTTCTATTTCAAAATCCACAATTATATCATCTTCATCTCTTATAGGTTTTACTTTAGCATATTTAATCGCAGATAAAGAATCAGCTACCACAGATAAACCAGCTACTCCATATGCCATAAGTCTTCTTACATTAGTATCATGTAAAGCCATTTGACCTGCTTCATAAGCATATTTGTCATGCATATAGTGAATAATATTCATCGCATCAGCATATATTGAACACATTTTTTCTATAGCCTTAAAGTACTCTTTCTTAACATCTTCATAGTTTAATACATCACTGGTATTCTTAGATAATCCTTTTAAAACTAATTCTTTTTTTATTTCATCAATTCCACCATTTAAAGAATATAATAATGTTTTAGCTAAATTACATCTTGCTCCAAAGAATTGCATATCTTTTCCTACTCTCATTGCCGATACACAACAAGCAATTGCATAATCATCGCCATATATAGGGCGCATTACATCGTCATTTTCATATTGAATTGCATCAGTCTCTATTGACATCTTAGCACAATATTTTTTAAATTCTTCTGGAAGTTTTTCACTCCACAATACTGTCATATTTGGTTCTGGAGCAGGATCTAGATTAGTTAGAGTATGTAATATACGATAAGATGTTTTATTAACTAAAGACTTTCCCTCTTCCGTTATACCTCCAATTGAACAAGTCACCCAAGTTGGATCACCTGAGAATAATTCATCATATTCTGGAGTCCTTAAATGTCTTACTAATCTTAATTTTATTACTAATTGATCAATTAATTCTTGAGCTCTAGTTTCTGTTAATACTCCATTATTTAAATCTCTTTCTATATATATATCAAGAAAAGCGTCAATTCTACCTAAACTCATTGCTGCTCCATTATTTTCTTTAACTGCAGCTAAATATCCAAAATATAACCATTGAACTGCTTCTTTAGCATTACTAGCAGGCTTAGATATATCATATCCATATTTAGAAGCCATCGATAACATTTCTTTTAAAGCTCTAATTTGCATTGAAACTTCTTCTCTTAATCTTATATTTTCTTCATTAATTTCAGTTATATTATTTAAATCATTTTGTTTTTCTTTTATTAAATAATCAATTCCATATAAAGCTATTCTTCGGTAATCCCCAATAATTCTTCCTCTTCCATATGCATCAGGTAACCCCGTTAAAAGGCCTGTATGTCTTGCTTTTCTTATATCTTCTGTATAAGCATCATATACGCCTTGATTATGACTTTTTCTAAATGAATTAAAATATTTATCAACATATTTATTTAAAGAATAACCATAAGCATCTAATTCCTGATATACCATACGAATACCACCATATGGATTTACAATTCTCTTAAGCGGAGCGTCTGTTTGAAGTCCAAAAATTACCTCATTATCTTTATCAATATATCCCGGATTAAAAGCATCAATTCCTGACATTGTATCAACATCAATGTCTAATACCTTTTTTGATAATTCTTCTTTTAATAAATCTTCACATTTTTTCCAAACGGCACTTGTCTTAGATGTTTTATTTTCTAAAAAATGCTCATCGCCTTTATATTCGCAATAATTTGTTTTTATAAAATCAGATACATTTATTTCCTTACTCCAAACTCCATTATTAAAACCATTCCATTCACTATTCATAAATTACTTCACCTTCCTAATTACATTTATCTTATATGGTAAAACAATTATAACAAAATTTCAAAAAAAAAGAAACCAAAAATGGTTTCTAAATTAAAGATACTATCATTAGCACTGCAAATATTAATATAAATAACATTAAGATAAATCTCCATATATATTTTACCCATGTTGTATATGGAATATCTAAGTATGTAAGACCTGCGATTAATATTAAACTAGTTGGTCCAATTAACATTACAAGTCCATTTAATGCTTGGAAATTAAGTGCTAGTACTTGCATTAATCCTTCATCAGTAATTACTGATAATAAAGGACTATAAGTACCTATTACTGTATAATATATATCAGTATATAGTAAACTTCCTAATATATTAAATAGTGATGCAACTACTATATTAATACTACCTAAAGAATCATTTACAAGTGTAATTAAATTAGATACAAGACCACTATTAACTGCACATATTAAAATCGTAAATGATAAAGTTGTTAATACTGCTGTAGGAAGCATTTTCTTCATTCCTAGAACAAAAGCATCTAACATCTCATCAAACTTCATTTTAGATACAAATTTAATAATTAGTGATGCAATTACAAGTATACAACAAATTATCATATAACTTCCTAATTGATTCCATTGTCCAAATGCATAAGACATTGGAGTAATAATATTATTAAATACTTCAAAATCATTAATCTTTAATGATGTTAACCAAGTATGGAAATCATCAAATACACTAATTCCAAATAATGAATTCCATGGAACGTATCCTAATACTAATAATACAAATATAATTGATAAAATTGTAGCAATAGGCCATAACTTAATATTTTTGTAATTTCCTTTTACTTCAGAAACTTTTAAATCATCATCTTCATTTAATTCATATTTTACTTTCTTATTTTCTACATTTGCTATATGTCTATTTACAAAATAGATTAATAATGCAACGCCTAAAATTAATAAAATTAATTTAGGGAAAGTATTTACAAATTTATCAACTCCAACATATTCTTCAAATGTAACATATGTTGCAGAATAAGAGTTAGGATCCCTAATTGTAGCAAATAAACTACTTAAATATCCGACTACTATGGCACCAACTGTAGAACTCATAGCAACTAATTTATCGTATCCTAATAATAATATAATAGAAATTATAAAAGGAATAAAGATAAATAAATTTAAAGTAAATCCTGTTAAAAATGATATTATTGCAAATAAAGCAATAATTATAAAGATAAACTTCTTACTATTTGGTTTTATAGCAGATACTATAGAATCCAATAATTTTTTGTATCCATCACTTTGATTTAATACTCCATAAAATCCACCAACTACAAATAGGAACAAAGCAGTATCAAAAAAGTAATAAAATGATTGAATACCATTTAAAAATACTGTTCCAAGTCCTAAATAACTAGTCGTTCCTGATTCAGTTGGTATAAAATAACTTGTAATTACTAATAATGCTAAAATTATTAAAACAATTTTAAATAAACTATGTTTTTTCATATACATCCTCCTGATGGTAATTATACCATATTATACCATGAAGGGCGCATTTTTTACCTCTCGTTAACCAATAAATTTTCACTAGTATAGCATATAATTATATTTTTTTCACATCTTAGAAAAAAATAGTGAATAATTTCCACTATTTTGTATCTTATTTGGTCATGGTTTCAAAACCTTTGAATGCCCTTTTTCTAAAGCTTTATTGGCATCTATTGCTGTTTCAAATTGTTCCTTAATTAATTTAAAATAATCATCTTTATTTGCGCTAACTAAAGCACTTATTTCATCAAACGATTTATCAATAAATAGTTTAGGAGATAATGGATCAAGTTCTTCTTGCACTATTCCTTTTCTAATATCTATTTTTGTACCAAAAGTATTTAATTCATTTGAAATAATAGTTAAAGCGATGTTGTTATCTATTTTCACTTGCATTGAAGATAAAACACTTTGAATTTCTTCGCTTGATATAGTCCCATCAAATAAAGTTGGTAATACATATTCTTCATTAGCAAGAATTTCTTCGTCATAAGTTCCCTCATAATGATATTTCTTAGAATGATACATTACATTTATTAAGTTTTTACCCTTATATACTTGTAATGAATGATGAACTCCATCTTCTGTTCGGAATCTAAACATCAGTGCAGACTTTATATTAGCATCATTTAACATTGGATAACTTCTTGCGTGCATATTTAAAGGAAAATAATTACTTGTAGGAATATCAGTACTTTCAAAGCAAACTCCATATAAATAATCACAATAACCTTTTTTATTTAATTCATTAATTCCATAAATTACAGTATTATTCCTTATATAAGCATACTTATCTTGTGTATTATCCCGTCTAATATAATATTGCGGTCCATAGGTATATGTTTGTTCAAATGAACCATCATATACTTTGTTTTTATAACCATTTTTATAAATTCTATTAAATAATGGCTGTTTAACATTTCTTCCATCACAAACTAAATTTTGTACATATCTTATCGACATTTTAACACCGTCTGTACTAAAAATACCAACTGAATTGGCCATTTCACGC
This sequence comes from uncultured Bacilli bacterium, assembly GCA_944359705.1. Taxonomy (GTDB): domain Bacteria; phylum Bacillota_I; class Bacilli_A; order RF39; family UBA660; genus CALVVX01. Next base: position 8,707 of record CALVSZ010000016.1, read on the forward strand.
TCAAAGACCAAATCATATTCGCCTTCAGTAAAAGTCATTTTAGTAATGATTGGTATTTCATCGCTAATATAGTATAGAGCTTCCTCTTTTCTTAATGGGCTAATTGAAACAACTTTTTTAAAGTTCATTTCCCCACTAAAATTCAATAAATCTGCATCTCCAGTATAAGTTGCAGTGTAAGAAGTATCAGTTTTTCTATCGGTTATTTCAATTGATGGAGTAAAATAATTAATATTAGTAATAACATAATCATCCATTCTTTCTTCATCTATAGGAATACTAAAAAATTTTGCTACATCTGATAGTGTCGCTTTCCCATCCGTTCTTTCCCCAGTATATCTTTTATAAGTGCTTTTTATTGCTCTTTTTAAATATTCAATTCTATCTTGATACATAGAAAACCTCCCTTGTTCTTATATTTTAACATATTTTTATTATTTTTTACCTCTTAATTTTATTTTTTTTACATTTCTTATTACAATTTCAGTCAGTGCACCGAAAAACAAGTAGTTTTTACCTATTTTAGTCTGTTTCCAAAATATCTTTAGAAAAAAATAGAAAAATTTTTTCAAAGAAAAGTTATATACTAAAAATCAAATAATTCTAACTAATAATGTCCTCTCTTTTTCTACCAATGTAGAAGATATAAAAATTGACAAAGCCAATTTATAATGTTGACTTTGCCAACTATCTGAAAAAAATTATTGTTTCTTCTTCATATGCGGAAATAGTAGTACTTCTCTTATAGATTCACTATTAGTAAGCATCATTACTAATCTATCTATGCCCATACCCATACCACCTGTTGGAGGCATTCCATATTCTAATGCTTCGATAAAATCTATATCCATTTCATTAGCTTCTTCATTTCCAAGTTCTTTTTCTTTTAATTGATTTTCAAATCTTTGATACTGATCAAAAGGATCATTTAATTCAGAGAATGCATTAGCATATTCATTACCACAAATAAATAATTCAAACCTTTCAGTAAATCTCTCGTCCTTACTCTTTTTAGCAAGTGGACTTATTTCAATTGGATGGCCACATACGAATGTTGGTTCAACGATTGTATCTTCAACATATTTTTCAAAGAATGCATTGACGATATGTCCATAAGAAAAATGATCTTCTACTTCAATTCCATGTTTTATTGCTAAATCTTTAGCTTCCTCAAAACTCATATTTTGAAAGAAATCAATACCTGTTTTCTCTTTAATAGCATCTACCATATGAATTCTTTTAAACTTTGGTTTTAATGATATTTTATGTCCCTTCCATTCAATTTCTGAAGTTCCCAAAGTATCCATTGCAACATTATAAATAATATTTTCAGTAATATCCATCATACCTTCTAAATCACTATATGCTTTATATAACTCAATAGTAGTAAACTCAGGATTATGATTTTTATCCATTCCCTCATTTCTAAATAATCTACCTATTTCATATACAGCGTCCATTCCTCCAACTATTAATCTTTTTAATGGAAGTTCGGTTGCTATTCTCAAATAAAAATCCATGTTTAAGGTATTGTGATGAGTTATAAAAGGCCTTGCAGCAGCTCCTCCTAAAATTGGCGATAATATTGGAGTTTCTACTTCTGTAAATCCTAAATTATCTAAGTATTTTTGAATAGATCTAATTATTCTAGGTCTCATAAAAGCTACTCTTCTAGATTCTTCATTCATAATTAAATCTACATATCTTCGACGATATCTTTCTTCAATGTCAATTAGTCCATGAAATTTCTCAGGCAAAGGTCTTATTGCTTTAACTAAATGTATATATTCATTAGCCTTAACTGATAATTCACCAGTATTTGTTCTAAATACTGTACCCTTAATTCCAACTATATCACCTATATCAGCCTTATCAAAAAGTTCATATTGTAAATCCCCAACAACATCTTTTCTAACATATATTTGAATTTGTCCATACTTATCTTGAATATGCATAAATCCAACTTTCCCTTTTCCCCTTTTAGTCATTATTCTACCAGCAATAACTACAGGGATTTCTACTTCATGTAATTCTTCTTTTGTCATGTTGTCATATTTTTCTTTTATTTCTTTAGAATTAGAAGTGACATCAAATCTACTTCCAAATGGGTCTATTCCTTTATCTTTTAATTCTTTTACTTTTTCTATTCTAACTAATTCTTGTTCTGTTCTATCCATAATTTACCCTCTTTCATTTATAACTTTGGTTTTAGCTAACATATCATGAACTCCATTTTTATCTTTATTGTATAGTATTAATAATACTGAAGCTATAAAAATAATCCATTGGCCAAACGTAACTATACTATTAACTGCTAAATATAAATCTTTTGATAAAAAGACAACTGCTAAGACATTTATAAAATTAAACGCAATAACATTAATTAATAAACTACGCACAGTTATTTGCATTAATGATAATTTCTCTTTTTTTTCACTTTGAACTTTAATTTTAAATAACTTTTTACCTAATGTCTGACCATTATTCATATACTGAAAAATAATAAAGTATCCAATACTTATAATAATATTAACCGCAGTTATTGGAGCACTAGCTTTATCTATTCTATATTGTATATCTGCTAATTCATTAAGTAATTCTTCTGAAGAATCATCATAAAATTGTTCTACTGATTCTACAGTATTTAACTTATCGTTTAGTTCTTTATCTAATTCTTTTAATTGTTTTTGATTAAAAGCACTTCCTATAATATTTACTATTAATATTATTAATATCATATCAATAACGTATGCTAAAAATCTTTGAATAAATGTTGCTTTCATAATATCATTCCTTTTCAAGACTATTATATACTATTATTTAATTTTTTCAAATAGTTATTTAATATTTTTAATACTTCTTCTTTGGTTTGCGATGCAAATATTTCTTTTTTTACTTCAATATTATTAGGCATTCCTTTTAAATACCATGCAATATGACTACGCATTTCCAATATTGCTATTTTCTCGTTTTTTATTTTTAATAAATAATCCATATGTTTTAAACACATATTTATTTTGTCTTGATAAGTAGGAGGTGGTGATATTTTTAAATTAGATGTAAATTCTACTAACTCTCTTATTAACCAAGGATTACCTAATGCTCCTCTTCCTATCATAATAGCATCACATTTAGTATATTCTAACATCTTCTTAGCACTTTCAATATCGACAATATCTCCATTACCAATTACTGGTATTTTAACATTTTCTTTTACTTTTTTTATTATTTCTAAATCACATTTACCACTATATCCTTGTGATCTTGTTCTGCCATGAACAGTAATTGCACTAGCTCCTGCTTCTTCACATATTTTAGCTACTTCTACTGCGTTTATACTATTACTATCCCAGCCACTTCTTATTTTTACTGTTACAGGAACATCAACTTCATTAACTACCGAAGAAACTATTTCTTTTATTTTTTTAGGATCTTTAAGTAAGGCTGCTCCTGCTTGAGCTCTAAGTGCTACTTTAGGAACAGGACACCCCATATTTATATCAATTATATCCGGATGCATTTCCATACATATTTTTTTAGCAGCTTCTACAAAACTTTCTTTATCAGATCCAAATATTTGTTGAGCAATTGGTCTTTCCATCTCTTCCATATATAACATATCTTCCGTTTTTTTATTATCATGCATAAGTGCTTTATCGCTTACCATTTCAGCATAAATTAATCCACAACCCATTTCTTTAATTATTTTTCTAAACGCACTATTACATACTCCAGCCATCGGTGCTAATACTATCTTATTTTTTATTTCAACATTTCCTATTTTAAACATAATACCTCTTATAATAAAAGAACTAGATACCCTAGTTCCCAATAATTATCTCTTACTAAATTGTGGAGCTCTTCTAGCACCTTTAAGACCATATTTCTTACGTTCTTTTTGTCTTGGATCTCTAGTTATAAATCCAGCAGCTTTTAATATTTTACGATAAGAATCTTCTTTCCCTTCATTTACCTTATCTACTTCTAATAAAGCTCTTGTAATACCATGTCTAATAGCTCCAGCTTGTCCTGAGAATCCTCCACCTTTAACATTAACAGTAATGTCAAAAGCCTCTTCATTATTTGTAAGAACAAGTGGTTGTTTAATATCCATTACAAGTACTGCAAATGGGAAATATTCATTTACATCTCTACCATTTACAGTTATATTTCCTTTACCTGGAGTAAGAATAACTCTAGCTACAGCACTTTTTCTTCTACCTGTACCAGTATATCTTTTAACTTCTGCCATAATTAATTATTACCTCCTTTTAAAGAAATTTCCTTAGGTTGTTGAGCCATATGTGGATGTTCGCTACCTTCGTATACAAATAACTTTTTATACATTTGTCTTCCTAATCTATTATGTGGAAGCATTCCTTTTACTGCTCTTTCAACCATTTCTACTGGATATTTTTCTTTCATAGTCTTAGCATTTCTTTCTCTAAGACCTCCTACATATCTGCTGTGATCATAATACATCTTGTCTTCTAATTTATTACCTGTTAAAGCAACGTCTTTAGCATTAATAATTATAATATAATCTCCACAATCTATGTGAGGAGTATAAGTTACTTTATGTTTTCCTCTTAACATAGTTGCAGCCTTTGTAGCAACTCTTCCTAATGGAATATCTTTAGCATCAATTACATACCAATTACGTTCTACATTCTCTTTAGTTTGCATAAATGTTTTCATAATTTCCTCCTATAATATTTTAATAAGTTATTCTAAAACCACGGTGTTCCCAATACCTTGGCCCTTGAATATAAAATGTACCGATTATGATTGTACTAAAAAAAGCAGTAAAAGTCAACATAATTTCGTTCTTTTACTGTAAAATTTGGCTATAAATTAGTTAAATTTATTCGTGAGTTTGTTCTGCTGATGCATGAACATAACCAGAATATGTCTTTCCTGCATAACTATTATCAACTATATTACCATCTACCCACACATATATAGTGTAAGTGATCAAAGATTTTGTTAAATTAACGGTGGCCAAGTCAATCGTATTCGCAGATACAATACCATTAGATACTAAAGTTGAACCATTATAAACAGCATATTTAACAGCACCTTCACTTAAATTTATTGTTGAACTATTATCGGTAGTTAATTTAATCGTAGCAGACCCTCCAATATTACAACTAGAATCTATCCCTATTTGAACTGTAGTTGTTTTACCGCCTGTATATGTCGATGATGGGGTTATTTGCCCACTTATATTTTGCCCATTAACATAATTAATTGTAAAGCATTCTGTTGAACCACCAATTATAGTATTGCCACTTGTCCAAAAGAGCCAAGCATAAGTAATACCAACAACTAAAGCAATAAAAGCAAGCACACCAAATATAGTACCAAAAATTTTATAACTTTTCATAGGTTACACCTCTTATATCTATATTACATAATATCATATTTTGCACAAATTATCTATATTTTTTAAATGAAAATTTATTTACTATAACCAATATTTATGTTAATATTAAATTATAATATGGAAGGTGTAATATGAATAATCAAGAGTTTTCAATTATTAACAATAATGGTGGATTAACTAAAGCAACCGTATTAACTACATTTACTTTATTTGATAAAAGATATTGTATTTATTCTGTATCTAGTAATAGTAATGATAACAATATCTATTGTTCAAGATTAACAAATAATCAATTATTACCAATTACTGATGAAAAAGAAAAAGCAATTACTAGTCAAATAACAAAAGAATATTTAAAAAGTATAACTGCCATGGAGGGAAAATATGAACGAAGAAAAGGAATTAATTACAATGTACGATGAAGAAGGTAAAGAAAGAGAAATAAATATCTTATTTGAAATGGAAATTAATAATAATAAATATTTAATATATTCATTAGCTAGTAACGATAATAACGAAAATATATATGCATCTAAGATAGTTATTATTAACAATGAAGAACAACTAATTGATTTAGAAAATGAAGAAGAAAAACAATTAGTAATGAATGCCGTTTATCAATCAATGAATTCTATTAATAATCAAAATGTCTAGTGAAGAGTTTAATAAATTAGATACTAATAATAAAATAAGTTATTTTAATAGTCTTCCCAAAGAAAAACAAAAAGAACTTTTTAGTCAAATTAACGAATTTATTAAAGAAGAAGTATTAAATAACTTAGATTATTACAATTTAAAGAAATTTCTAAATTTATATAGTAAAGAAGAAAAGAAAGAATTAATTAAATTATTAATGCCATATAAATTAAAATATTTATATAGTGTTATGGATGAAAAGGAAAAGATAGAATTTAATGAGATCGTAAACGAAATTCAAATAAACTATAATAATGAATATAATAATTTATCCACTAGTATTGATAACAGTAGAAAAACTATTCAAACTTTACAAGAAAACATCGTTAAAAGTCAAAATATAATACAAGCGGAAAAAGAAAAAATTACTGATAATAAACACGAATTAAAGGATAGTAATATTAGAATTAAGAAGATATCTAAAGAACGAGAAAAGCAGTTTAAAAAAATGCTTAGAAGATCTAAACCAAGCGTATTAGATAAAATAGGATTTATTGCTAAAATAAGAAGAGTTAGATTACAGAATGCTATTAATTTATTAAATGAAATTGATTTAAAGTTAAATAATGAATTATTATATAATAGTAATATTAAACAAGAAATAGAAAACTCTAAAAATAGAATTAATCAAGAATTAGAAAATATTGAACAGTATAGAATTAAAAGCAATTTAGAAGAAAAGTTAATTGCTAAAAATACTAAAATGCAGCAAGAATTACATATAAGGATTAAAAAACTAAATGCTGTAGAAAAAAGAATGTATGGAAGAAAGTTATATAAACAAAGAGTATCTAGTAGGAACTTAATTGGAAACGCAAGAGAGTTAGGTATTAATAGAGAGACCCCAATTCAAAATAATGAACAAACAAATGATAATAGTCAAACTATTACTAATCAAAATGTAGATAATAAAGACAATACTAGTAATAACGATAAAGAGAATAATTCTAAAGAAAAAGTTAATGATATGATTAATTATTTAGATGAATTTTTAAAGAAAATGGAAAATAATGGGATTCATTTTGAACCTTTAGATAAACCATTACCACCACAGCCTAATCCTAATATCTTAGATAATAAAATTGCTACTCTTAGTAATGAACAATTAATTACCCTATTATACACAACCATTGCAGTTCAACAAGCACAAGCTAAAAAGATTGAAGAGATGCAAGCTATGATGAATCAAAGTTCTAGAAGGCTTGGATATACATCAATTTCAATATTAATATTAATTATTGTATCACTACTTATAACTTCTACTATATATTTATTTATATCTTAAAAAAAGATCCCTCTATATAAGGGATTTTTCTATATTTATTTAAAACATTTTGTGTACTTTAACTACGTCTTTATCTTTTTTATATATAGCTATTAAATTGTTATTTTTATCCATAATTAATGCTTTATCATTTTTAAAAAAAGGTTTTAGAATACAGCCATTTTTTATTTTATTTAATAGTTCATTTTCTACATATACCTTTTCATATGGTAATACGTCTTCTACTTTTAACAATTTAAAATTATCATTTTTAATCATTTCTAATGTATAAGAATTATCAATAGAGAAGTTTCCTACTTTAGTTCTTTGTAAATTAGTCATCGTAGCATAACTATTTAAGCTCCTACCAATATCTCTAATTAAACTTCTAATATAAGTGCCTTTACTTACTAGACACTTAATAACAACTTCTTCAGTACTAGGATTATAATTTAATAATTCTATATTATATATATTTATATCTTTAATAGGAAGTTTTACATCTATATTATTTCTAGCATACTCATATAGTTTTTTCCCATTAACTTTAATGGCAGAATATTTAGGTACTTCTTGTTTCTGCTTACCTATATATGTTTTTAATACATTTATTATATCTTCTTTCGATACCGAAATATCTTTTGTATATAATATTTTACCAGTAATATCTAATGTATCTGTTTCATATCCTAAGATAAATGTAGCAATGTACTCTTTATCATGTTCCATTAAATCTTCTACTATTTTTAATGCTTTTCCTACGCATAAGACTAATACTCCAGTTGCAATAGGATCTAGCGTCCCCGTATGACCTACTTTTTTAATTCCTAACTTTTTACTTACAATATTAACAACATCTCTACTTGTATAATCTTTTTCTTTATTTACTACTAATATTCCATCCATATTAAAGTTCTTTTCTTATTTCTTCTAATATTTTATTTTTTAATTCATTTAATTCTAATTCACTTACAAAACCTGCTGCATTTTTATGACCACCGCCATTAAATTTTAAACCTATTTTAGATACATCTACATAGTTATTAGATCTTAAAGAAACTTTATATATATTATCGACTTCATGAATAAATATGGATACTTCTACTCCTTCAATTGATCTTCCAATATCAGCAATTCCTTCATGATCTCCCAAACCAGCATGAACTTTTTCTTTATCAATACTAGTTATATAAGTAAAAGCTACTTTATTATTTTCTAATAGTTCTAAGCGGTTCATAGCTATTTTTCTTAATTCATATTGAGGAATACTATTTGTATATAATACCTTTACATATATATCAGATAAATTAATTCCACAATCAATTAAATCAGCTACTACCAAGAAAGTATCTTTATTAGTCGTAGAGTTTCTAAATCCATTAGTATCCGTTATTATTCCAATAGCAATAGAAGTGGCTATTTCTCTATCTATATTAATATTATTATCCTTAAATATTTTATATAATATTTGCGTACATGAAGGACTTGTTTCAACAATATTAATATCTCCAAATTCTTCATTACTAATATGATGATCTATATTTATTATATATTTACTTTTAATATTACTCTCATTTACTCTTCTAGAATTTGAACAATCAACATATATACATATATCATAAATAATATCTCTAGGTTCTGTTATACTCTCTTTTAAAACAGGTATAATATTAAAAACATTAGAATATTCCTTTATTATCAAGTCAGCATTAATATTTAATTGTTTAATAGCCATATACATTGCGCTACTGCTTCCAATAGCATCTCCGTCTGGAGATTCATGCGTTATAATAGCTATATTTTGAGCTCCTTTTATTTTGCTAAATACTTCTTTATACATTTATTCATCTCCATTTATTTCATCTATTATGTGTTCTATTTTACTTCCGTATTCAATTGATTCATCATATACAAAAGTTAGTTCTGGCATTTTTCTAATTTCTACTCTATCAAATAAATTATTTCTAATAAAATTGCTTGCTTTATTTAATTTCTTTTCTACTTCTTCTTTTCTAGATAAATCAAGCAAACTAAAATATACTTTAGCATACGATAAATCACTAGATATTTTAGTATATGTAATAGTTATAAATCCAATTGATTCATCTCTTAATTCCGTATGAATAATTTTACTAATTTCTTCAGTAAAAATATGTCCTAATCTTTCTAATTTAACACTCATAATTCACCACCTATATTTTTAATTCAACTATTGTACAACCGGGATTAAATATATCTACTTTATAATCAATTACATTTTTATTTTCTTTTAATGCTTTTATCACTGCATTTTTTACTATTCCCATACCTATTCCATGAATTATAACAATTTTATTATTTTTTAAAATTAAATTTTCCATAATAAAATCATTAGTCATTACTACGGCAATATCATAAGTTGCCCCATGTAAATCAAGTGTAGGAAGATTTTTTATAAATATATTTTCCGTCATACTGCCTCCATAACATTAATTATATCAAAAATTCTTCATTATTGGAAGAACAACTTTTGTAGTAGTCCCTTTTCCTGGGGTTGAATAATATTCTAGTTTACCACCATGAGCTTTTATTATTTCATTTGATAAAGATACCCCTATTCCACTTCCTTTATCTTTAGTCGTATAAAATATTTCTTTTATTTGTTTTAAAGTATCTTTATCCATACCTATTCCATTATCTATTATATATATTTCAAAGTTATCTTTATTAATTTTACTTTCAATAATAATTTCCCCTTTACCTTTAATAGCTTCTTTACTATTTTTTATTAAATTTACAAAAACTTGCATTAAACGATTATAATCACCATCTATATATATTTCACTTTCATCTGATGTGTATATTAAATTAATGTTATTAGATTTATTTATTATTTTAAAGTTTTCATAAATATCATCTAACATCATATTTATATCTATTATTTCTTTATTTAAATTTATTTTATTTAACTGCATAAAGTCTGTCATAATATTTAAACTCCTGTCGATTTCTTCTCTAATAATGGGAATATATCTTTCAGTTTTTTCTTTATCATTTAAATCCATCATATCTAAATATCCTTTACATACGGCAATGGGATTTTTAATTTCATGTGTTAATTTAAATAATGATTCTTTTATTTCTTTTTCGTGTTCTAGTGTTTTTATTTTACTATATAAATTAGTTATCTTATCGGATAAATTTAATAGATATAAATTTAATATCGAGATTATATATGCGGTTAACACCATTAATATTAATTTTATAAATACAATTATATTACTAGTATTATTTACAGAAAAGCTTTCAAATGATAAAAAGAATCCTTGAACAATATATAAAGAGATTATTAAATTATGTTGTTTATTTATTTTATTTATAAATAAGTAAGTTATATAGAAACATATATATTTAATTAATAAAAAACAAATATTATAATCAAAAGAAAAGTATGCATATAAAATACAATATATAGATAATATTAATCCTAGGGTCCATTTATTTTTTACATAACAAATAAATATAGGAATATTGCAAAATAGAAGTAATATATTAATATTTTCTTTAATTCCATATTTTAGTAGTACATATAATGAGATAGCAATAGTTATATCAAATATCATATTATTATACTTATTATTAGTAATTTCGCAATAACTTCTATATATAAAATAGATAAGCATTGGAAAACTTATTAATGTAATGTTAAAAATTATTTCTTCATAAAACTCCATAATATCACCAATTATATTATAGTGTTTTATTTTGTCGAATTTTGTCGAAAAATGTATAATAGCGTCAAAAAAAGATGACTATAATTTTATGTCATCTATGTATTTTTTTAATTGTTTGGCATTGTTTCCTAATATTATTTTTAATTGATCATCTATTTCTACAACGCCTTTTGCTCCTAACTTGATAATTCCTTCTTTATTTGCTTTGCTAATATCTTTTAATGTCACTTTGAATCTAGACATTTCTACTTCTGTTTCTAAGATATTATCTTTTCCTCCAAGATACTCAACAAGTTTATTTAGTTCTAATTTTAAGTCTTTTTTATTACTTTTAACGATAGCTAGTGCAATAATTACTAATATTACTACTACGATTATATATTGATAGTATTCCATTTTATTCCACCCTTCTAGTTAATTATACAACATTTATTTTCGTAATACAATAAAGTAATGTTATTTTATTTTTTCAAATAAAATAAAACTATCATCTTCATATAATACTTTATAATTACTATTATATAAAAACACTGTATATAATCCTCTTTCTTTACATAAGAGAACATAATTTAAATTATAAAAATCTATAATATCATTATAATTAATACCATATTCAATATAATCATCAAATATATCATAATCTAATCCACTAAATTCTTTGGTATATAAATCTGCTCTTGAATCAATAAATACGGGAATACCTCTATATATTAAATAACTGCCATAATTATATTCATTAAACATTCTTATATTTTTATAATCCAAATGATTAATTATATAATCTGATGCTTTTATTGGGTAATTATCATTAGTAAAGTATTCTTTATCTTGATTTTTAATAAACACAAATATAGAACTACCACACAAAAGTAATATTATTATGACAGTTATATATTTGTTTGTTATTAATTTAATTAAATTATCCACTTTTAATTTATATTTAATAAAGAAATTATCTAATACATTTATAAATACAAAGGAAAATAAAATTACAAATAAAGCTACATGTCTATTAGATGTATAACACATAATAGCTAATCCTAATGTTAAAAATAAATATCTTAGCTTTGTTTTGGACATAATTATTAAAACTAAATATTCAATTAGGAAAGTTATTACATATATTATTCCCACTTTATCTAGAGTTAAGTGTTCTTGAATATAATTTTGTGAGTCTCCCATCATTGTATATATTAAATATGTATAAGGTGTATCTTTAATTGGGGTTAGTAATCCTGTTAATAAACTAATTAATATTATTATAAGAAGATACTTAACATTATTATTTTTTTCAATAATAATTCTTTCTTTAAATAAAGTTTTCAATTTGAATACTTTGGCTATTAAATATTCTGCTATAAATGGTAAAAATAATATAAAATAGAAAGGCCATACTGCAACATGAATATTACATAATATTAATGATATTACAACTAAATATAGTGCATATTTTTTATTTTTTGTTTGTAAAAATCTTTCTATAAAGTAATATTCCCATACGAATAAAATATAACTAACTAATTGGGCTCTTGCAGTTGCATATTTAGTTAATGGTAAAATACTTATAATAGTTATAAAAGCTATTATAATTTTATGCTTATTTAATTTGGTATTAGTATAATATATTGATAACATAAGTCCAATAAATAATATTATGGTAGATATATATATTCCTGTAAAAGAAAAGAAATGATATATAATATATATAAATACATCATATAGCCAATGTGGATAAGTATATGCTATGTTATGAATTGAAAAGTGATCTAACATATCAATACCATTATGTACAATAAGCTCTCCAATCTTAATTGTATAAAAAGTATCATTTTGAAATACTATTGGGGTTAGCATATAACATAGAAATATTACAATAATAATTATTAAAATATTGAATTTTTTCATAAGTCCTCTTTTCTATATATCTATTGTACCAAATTTCTAACGAAAAGTCAGTATTTATCCTAAAATTTTGGAAAAAGTATTGCAAAATAAAAAGTGTT
>CALVSZ010000017.1 GCA_944359705.1 uncultured Bacilli bacterium
AGGAAAACCGACATTTATTTTTACCGATTTCCTACATTTTATTTTACCATTTACATAAGTATAAAAAAAGAAGTTGTATAAAATTATTTTATTTCATGACAACCCCTTTTCAATTATTAAATATTGATTTGACTAAATTTTTAACTTTGTTAAGTTTTTTCCCCTTTTTTTATGGACATCTTCACCAGTCCAATATGAATGTTTTTCGCCATCTTCTTCAACATAATTTTTTAGAACATCTTCAAATCTTTCGCCATTAGTATAATCCCTATTTATTACTTCATCTATTTCTTCGGTAGAAAGATTTAATCCCATTTTCTTATTAAACTCATTTATAAACCTTTTAGCTCTTTCATAACCTCTTTCAGGAATAGTTTTATTAGAATATAATAATTTTAATGCCACCAATTGTAAAATACTTCTTCTTAATTCAATATCACAATTATGGTCATATATACATAACTCTAAGTTTTTAAAGTCTAATTCATTAGTATATTTTTCTTTAAATAATGCTAATAACTCGTCTAAAGTAATATCTTCAACATCAACATATTCTTTTAAATTATAATCAACATAAACTTTTCCGCTATTAGCATCAGCATATAATAAAAAGTCAGGTAATTTACTACACATCGAGTAAGAATTATATTCGACACCTTTTCTATCTATTCTCATAAATAATACTGTTTTATGGCCTATTATTTCACCTTTGTCGTCATAAATATTTCTAACGTCGCAACCATTTGAACGATAATCACATTGCATTAAACGCAATTGTTTGTGTGGTAATCTATACATTAGCTGTTTTATATTCATTGTTTTTGATAAAGACTCCATATTTTCAAAATCATAATATCTTGTTCCCTCATAAAACTCCATTTCACGTTCTGGATATTTCATTTCATACCAATACACAATAGTATCTATAAGTTCTTGTAAATATTCAATATCTAAAAACATATAGTAACCATTTTTAGTTATATCTTTTAACCAAGTTAATAATTCTTTGTTTTTTGATATATCATATTTTTTTACATCTTGTTCATAAAATCTATTTGCCTGTGATATTGTCATACAAATACAAAACCTTCTTTCTAACTATATTAATTATTCTATCATAAGATTTAAAAATTTGTTCATTTTTTTATATATTTCACTAAAAATATAATATACATATATTAGTTAATAATTATTACTAACTATTTCTTTTGTCCTAGAAGTTTTTCTACTCCTTCTATAAGGACATCATTAGAAATTTAGTTGAACTAATCGACATCTATATAGAAGGTTAATTTTTATTAATCTTTTTTTGTTTGTATTTTTATTTAAATACAGTAAATAATAAATCTATTATGAAAATAAAAATAATTATATATGTTGCTTTTTTAGGAATTTTTTTAATAAACTTTGCAAAGAAAGGAATTATTACATAACTAGCAATTACTCCCATAACTCCCCATATAATAGCTAATTCTAAACAAATATATTTACCAATTTTATATTCTTTATTTGAGTAATTCCATAATTCAATATCAAGAACCTTTTTTAATAAATATCCACCCAAAAATTCTATAGCAGTTAACGCAATCATAAATATTATAAATTGTAAAAATATTTTTAATACTTTATTTAAGTTTAATTTATTTATTAATTTAGTATTAATAATAATTATTATTAATGCACCTATTCCATAAATTGGCGTAATAGGTCCATATAAAAAGCCACTATGATTTGAAGAATTTATAAATTTATAAATAAATGACTCTAATAAAAAACCTAAAATTGAATATAAGAAAAAACAATTTATATAATACACTAATATCACCTATTAATATATTGGTTTATATAAATTGTTTTATACTTTTATCTATATTCTGAATTCCCTGTTCTTTCATACCCATCCATACTTGTTGCAGTAGACCATTTAATATTACTATAGTCTCTTACCAAAGTATAAGTTCTATATGCAGTAACATATTCACTCTTAGTATCATAAATTCTATATGCAGAGTAATTAGATGAATTTTCATTTAAATCTTTTATGCAAGTATTATTATCTACATAAAATCCTTTAAAATAAATTGGAATAAAATATACATTTTTGCCTAATTTTGAAGAATAATAAGGTTTTACATTACTTTTTTTGTCAATAGCACATCTTAAAGTTAATGTATAATTTGAACCACTTAGTTTTGGAAGATCAATGATACATGCATAATCACCCAAAGATAATGATGCATTTTTAAAATCATATACACTTGATACAACTTGTGAAGCAGATGTTCCATTTATTATTTGCAAATTTTTCTTTGTCATATGATATGTATATTTATTAAAGTCATCACCAAAAGCATTAGGAGAACTAGCTACAAATTGTTTTGTTGAAGTAGGTACATCTAAAATTTTTGTATTAAAAATATACGTGCTTGCATAATTAGTTGGAATAGCTGCAGCAAAATAATAAGATACATTAATAGTTTTACAAAAATTTGAAGTCATAAAATAATCTGTTTTCTTCTCTACATTACTTCCACTAACAGCCTTTAATTGCCATTTAGAATATGACTTATTAACTTTTACATACTCATAATATAATTTTTTAGTTGGAGTAGTTGTACCTCCAGTACTTCCTCCGGTTGAACCACCAGTACTTCCACCAGTTGACCCACCAGTGCTTCCGCCTGTATTACCACTTGGGTTTTCAGGTTCATCAGGTTTGTCTGGTTCTTCAGGTTGTTCTGGTTCGGTTGGCTCTTCAGGTTCTTCTACTTCATCATCGTCAATATCTATAGTATTCTTAACGACCTTATTTTCATCACCACAAATTAATCTAAATACAATTTCATAACTATCAGTTTTCTTTGTTATTTCCGTATAACTTTGAACCCCATCACACTTTTCCCCTTCACTATTTTTTAATGTATCTATTTTTTTGGCTTCGATTAAGTCATCTAAAGTAATTTTTTTAGTTTCCTCATCTTCAAAGAAATTGTTGTCTTCAATATAATTTAACGATGCCTCTTTAAATTTATTTAAGTTATCTTCAAAATTACTTTTACTTTTTTCTTTCCTTACAGTTAGCACTAAAATTAATATAGCAAGAACTATTAATACAACAAATATTACTATTTTTATACTAGCGCCTGTTAAATTAAATCTACGTTCTCCATCATCATACATAATTTCAACTCCTTCTAATTTGCCACTATTCTATCATAATAACATTACTTTGTCAAACAAATAAATGTAGCAAATTAGCATTCTTTATCTTTTTATTTCTACCATTTCATATGCTTCTATAACATCGTTTTCTTTTATATCATTAAAGTTTTCAATTGTTATCCCACACTCTAATCCTTGTTTTACTTCTTTTACTTGATCTTTTTCTCTAGCAATTGAATTGATTTTACCATCATAGATAATTATTCCATCACGAATGATTCTTGCTTTAGAGTCCCTTCTTATAGTACCATCCGTAATATAACATCCGGCAATTGTACCAACCTTAGAAAATTTAAATAATTTTCTAACTTCTGCTGTTCCTAATATTTTTTCTTCAAATTCAGGATCAAGTTCGCCCTTCATTGCATCTTCCATTTCTTCAACTACTTTATAAATAATGTTATACAATCTTATATCGACGTTTTTTTCTTTAGCATATTCCATAATTTTACTGCTTGGTCTTATATTAAAACCAATAATTATTGCATTAGAAGCTGAAGCAAGCACAACATCACTTTCAGTTATTGTACCAATTCCACTTCTAATAACATTTATTTTAACTCCTTCAACATCAATCTTTAAAAGAGAATTTTTTACAGCTTCTTCACTACCTTTAACATCAGCCTTTAATACAATATTAATCTCTTTACATCCAGAATTTATTCTAGAAAATAAATCATCTAAACTAATTGATGTCGTAGCGCAATTGTTTTTTTCCTTTATTTTCAAACTTCTTTGTTCAGCTATACTTCTAGCTTTTTTTTCATTTTCAAAAGCCATAAATTTATCTCCAGCTTGAGGGCTTTCGTTTAGTCCCGTTATAGTAATAGGCATAGATGGTTCTGCTTCAACTAAATTTTCACCTTTATCATTCTTTAAAGTTCTAATACGGCCATGAGAAGTACCTACTACTATGTGGTCTCCAAGCCTAAGTGTACCATTTTGAATAAGAAGTGTTGCTACAACTCCTAAATTTTTATCCATTTTAGACTCTATAACAGTTCCTCTTGCATATCTATTTGGATTAGCTTTTAAATCTTGAATTTCGCTTAATAAAAGTATTCTATCTAATAAATCATCTATTCCCATTCCAGTTTTAGCAGAGATATTTACAAACATTACATCTCCACCCCATGCTTCAGGAGTAATTCCATTTTGAGCCATCTCTGTAAGTACTCTTTCCGGATTAGCATCAGGTTTATCCATTTTATTTATAGCTACAATAATAGGTACATTAGCAGCTTTGGCATGGTCAATTGCTTCTTTAGTTTGTGGCATAACACCATCATCTGCAGCTACTATAATAATAACTATATCAGTAATACTAGCTCCTCTTGCTCTCATTTCTGTAAAAGCGGCATGTCCTGGAGTATCTATAAATGTAATCTTTTTACCATTGTACTCTATTTGATAAGCGCCAATTGCTTGAGTTATTCCTCCAGCTTCACCACTTGCTACATTTGTCTTACGAATTGTATCTAATAATGTTGTTTTTCCATGATCAACATGTCCCATTATAGTAACAACGGGAGCTCTTGGCACTAAATCGTCTTCATTTTCGGTAATTTCTAGTTCTTCAAAATTAACTTCATCTCTAGTATTATCTTTCTTTAATGTTTTACCATAGTCAGAAACAATTATTTCAGCTGTATCAAAATCAATTATGCTATTTATATTCATCATCATTCCTAATAACATAACTTTTTTTAATATTTCGCCAACTCCTACATTTAACATTCCAGATAATTTAGATATAGTCATTCCTTCGCTATATAAAATTGTATTATCATCATTTACTTCTTTATTTGATTGTAATTTATCCTTACTTTTATACATTTGTTTTCTTTGTTTTAAGTAATCAGCTTTATCATTATTTTCTTCTTTATTCTTTTCTTTATGTTTTTGTTTCTTCTTAGCAATATTTTCTTCTTTTTTACCTATTTCTTCTAATTCTTCTAAATAACTATCTTCTATTTGTTCTTCGTAGTCTTCATCTGCTCTATTTACTATTTCATTATCTAAAATAATTATTGCATCATCATCTAACATATCTTCTTCATTATTGACATTAATATTCATTTCTTTACATAAATTTAAAATAAAATCAATACTTTTGTTTACATCAACTGCATATTCTTTAACACTCATCATTTCAATCACCTCCATGATTAGTTCTTACTATCTAATATTATTTGTCTTAATTCATCGTATATACTACTTGGAATATTAACTTCTAGTTTTTTTTCTAATATCTTACTTTTTACCACTTTATCTAATATATTAATATCCTTTTTAATATATGCTCCTCTTCCATTCATTTTTCCAGTCAAATCAACACATACTTGACCTTCTTTGTTTTTGACAATTCTAATTAATTCTTGTTTAGGAAGTTGCTCTTTAGACATAATACAACTTCTCATAGGAACTTTTTTTGTTTTCATTAATTATCACTTTCTTTTTTTACTTCAATTTTATAATGAGTAAGTTTAGAAGCTAATTTTACATTTTGACCTTTTTTACCAATTGCTAGTGAAAAATTATCTCCGGTTGCTTCTGCTAAAGCTGTTTTGTCTTTTTCACTTATTATAGTTATATTAACATTTTTAGCAGGAGAAAGAGCATTAGCAATAAACACTTTAGGATCTTTATCATATAATATTACATCTATTTTTTCCCCATTTAATTGCTTTAAAACTCGGTTTATTCTATTTCCTTTTTCTCCGATTATTGCACCAATTGGGTCAATATTTTCATATTCACTATATACAGCTATCTTGCTTCTAGAACCAGCATCTCTTGCTACAGAATATAAAATAACACTTCCATCACTTAATTCAGGTATTTCTAGTTCAAGTAATCTCTTAACAAATCCATAATGTTTTCTCGATAACAATATGAATACACCTTTAGCACCAATTTCTAGTTTTGAAACATATACTTTAACTGAAGAACCCATTTCTAATTTTTCTCCAGGTATTATTTCATCTTTAGGAAGGATACCATGAGTTTTACCTAAATCTACATAATAATTATTAGCATCTTCTCTTGACAAAATACCTACTAATAACTCATCTTGTTTATCCTTAAATTCTTCAGAAATCATATTCTTTTCTGCTTCTTTTATACGTTGGACAACAACTTGCTTAGCAATTCCTGCTGCTACTCTTCCAAAATCTTTTAATTCTTCATCTTTTTCTATTGTTTCACCTAATTCAATTTCAGGAACAATTTTTTTGGCATCTTCTAAACTAATTTCAAGTCGCTCATCATTAACTTCTTCAACGACTGTTTTAAATGAACATAATCTTATTTGCCCTGTTTCTTCATCAACATAACATTTTCCGTTAGGATTTCCTGTTTTTTTTCTAAAAGCTGCTACCATAGCTTGTTCCATCGCATCAATAACAATACTTTTATCTATACCTTTTTCTTTAATTATATTATCAAGTGCAGATAAAAACTCTTTTACTTGTTTACTATTCATTTTCTTCTCCCCTCTCTTTTGAAGAAATATCTAATATATAACTTTCTTTAATGATATCATTTTGATCTAAAATTGGGTTTATAACATTAGTTACTTCCACACAAGTATCTACATCTATAGGTACTTCTCTATCAATAGTTATTCTAAGAAAGTTATTATTACCTTCTTTTTCATAGATAACACTATCTATAGATACCCCTAATTCTTTTACTTTTTCTTCAACTAACTCTCTTACTTTTTTTTCAATATTCATATATTACCTCCAATAATAAAAAGTGGTACTTTGTGCCACTCTTTCCTCAAGATGTTTTAATTATATCATGTTTTCTTTATAAATACAAGAAAAATGCAAGAAAACTGTTGAAATTTTATTAAATTTAATATATACTATTAAGTGTATTTGGAGATGCGCTCATAGCTCAATTGGATAGAGCGTTTGGCTACGGACCAAAAGGTTTGGGGTTCGAGTCCCTATGGGCGCGCCAATTAGTTTATTAAGACACTTTATGTGTCTTTTTTTATATTTCTATAGTTCCCTCAAACACAGTTGTAGCTTCACCAGTCATATATACATGATTATTATTTGTATTCCATTCAATTTCTAGAATACCACCTAATAATTTTACTTTAACTCTTCTACTTGTATAACCATTTAAAATACATGCTACAACAGAAGCACACGCTCCTGTTCCACACGCAAGAGTTTCTCCACTTCCTCTTTCCCACACACGCATTTCAATATTATTCTTGTCTAGTATTTTTATAAATTCAACATTAGTTCTTCTTGGAAAACACGGTAATGTTTCAATAATACTTCCATATTTAGAAACATCAAAAATATTTATATCTTCATTAATAACTGTAATAGCATGAGGATTTCCCATTGATACACAAGTAAAAAGAAAATTTTTATCTAATACTTTTAATTTTAAATTTTGAATATCATCTGTAATAACGGGTATTTTGTCTGAGTCCAAGATAGGAATTCCCATGTCTACCTTTACTTTTTCAACTTTATTGTCTTTAACAATTAATTCTAATTGTTTTATACCTGCTAATGTTTCAATATTTAAACTAGTTTTGGAAGTAAGCCCTTTTTCATAAACAAATTTCCCAACACATCTAATTCCATTACCACACATTTCTGCTTCGGTTCCATCACTATTAAACATTTGCATTTTAAAATCAGCAACATCACTTTTACATATTAGTATTAGTCCATCTGATCCTATTCCAAAATGTCTATCACTTAATTTTTTAGCAAGTTCACTTCTATTTTCAATATTTTGATTTATTGCATCTATATATACATAATCATTACCTAATCCATGCATTTTTGTGAATTTAACCATATTTTATCACTCCTTACATCAAAAAATATGCACTATCTATGCATATTATTTTAACATTTCCTTTAAAAATTGTCCAGTATAGCTTTCTTTTACCATACTTACTTCTTCTGGAGTTCCAGTACATACTACATTACCTCCTAAATTACCACCTTCAGGGCCTAAGTCAATAATATAATCTGCTACTTTAATTATATCTAGATTATGTTCAATTACTATTACAGTATCTCCGTTATCAACAATTCTTTGGAGAATAACAAGTAATTTTTTTATGTCATGAGAATGTAGTCCTGTACTAGGTTCATCTAATATAAACAAACTCTTACCGGTAGGTTTCTTTTGTAATTCTTTAGCAAGTTTTACTCTTGCGGCTTCTCCTCCAGATAAAGTTGGAGCACTTTGTCCAAGTTTTACATAACCTAATCCTACGTCTTGTAATACTTTTAATTTATTTAATACTTTTGGATGATTTTCAAAAAATGTAATTGCCTCGTCTACACGCATATCAAGTACTTCACTAATATTATTACCTTTATATTTTATATCTAAAGTTTCTCTATTATATCTTGTACCATGACACACTTCACAAGGTACATATACATCAGGTAAGAAATGCATTTCTATTTTCTTGACCCCATCTCCCCAACACGCTTCACATCTTCCACCTTTAACATTAAAACTAAACCTTCCTTTATCATATCCTTTAATTTTAGCTTCTTTAGTTTCTGCAAAGATATCTCTTATATCATCGAATACTCCAACATAAGTAGCAGGATTACTTCTAGGTGTTCTACCGATTGGGTTTTGGGTAATTTGCACTACTTTATCGATATTTTCCATACCTTTTATTTCCCTATATTTTCCAGGTTTCTCCTTAAATACATACAAGTTACTTGCCAGTGCTTTATATAGTATTTCATTTACTAAACTTGATTTACCACTTCCTGATACACCAGTTACACAAATAAATGTACCAAGTGGAAATTTAACATTAATATTTTTTAAATTATTTTCTTTTGCACCTTTTATTTCAAGATACTTCTTGTTACCTTTTCTTCTTTTAGTAGGTACTTCTATTTTTTCTTTACCTGTTAAGTATTTACCTGTTAGGCTATTTTCATTTTGCATTACTTCTTCTGGGGTACCTGCGGCCATAACTCTTCCACCATTATCTCCTGCATAAGGACCTATATCTATTAAGTAATCGGCTGCTAACATCGTATCAGTATCGTGTTCTACTACTATTAAGGAATTGCCTAAATCACGCATTTCTAATAGTGAATTAATAAGTTTACGATTATCTCTTTGATGTAAACCAATACTAGGTTCATCTAATACATATAAAACACCAGTTAATCTAGAACCTATTTGTGTTGCAAGTCTTATTCTTTGGGATTCTCCTCCTGATAAAGTACCTGCACTTCTATTTAATGTTAAATAATCAAGACCTACATTTATTAAGAAATCTAACCTTGACATTATTTCTTTAACAATAATACTTGCTATCTCTTCTTGTTCTTTATTTAATTTTAAATTACTAATAAAATCTCTTAATTCTCTAATCGACAAACAAGTTACTTCATAAATATTTTTCTTATTTATAAGAACTGATAACACACTATCCCTTAGCCTTGTTCCATTACAAGTAGGACAAGGAAGTTCTGTCATATATTGTTCGATCCAATCTCTTATCCATCCACTTTTTGTTTCAATATATCTTCTTTCTAAATTAGTTATTATTCCTTCAAAATAATTTTTACTTTTTCTTGTATTACCATTTTTAGCAACATAATTAAACTCTAACATATCAGGAGATCCATATAATAATATATCTAATTTATCCTTTTCTAAGTCTTTTATTTTCTTATCTAAATCAATATCATAATATTTACTTAAAGTTAGAAGCTCTGTATTCATAATACTACTTTTGTCATCTAAATTAATTACGACAATTGCTCCTTCATTTACTGATTTATTTTTATCAGGAATAATTAAATCTAAGTCCAATTTATATTTAATACCAAGCCCTTTACAATCAGGGCATGCTCCATATGGCGCGTTAAATGAAAATATTCTAGGCTCTAGTTCATCTAATGAATAATCACAATAAGGGCACGCAAAATTCTCACTTAAAAGCATTTCTTTATCTCCTACTACATCAATAATTACTTTTCCATGACTAAGTTTTGTAGATGTTTCTATAGAGTCATATAAACGACTTCTTATATTATCTTTAATAATAAGTCTATCAATAATAACTGATATATTATGTTTTTTAGTTTTAGAAAGTTCTATATCTTCACTTAAATCTAATAGTTCCCCGTCTACTTTAACTCTTATATATCCATCTTTTCTAAGATTTTCAAATAAATCTTTATGTGTTCCCTTCTCTCCTTTTACAACCGGAGCCATAACCATTATTTTAGTTCCTTCTTCTAATTCTAATACTTTATTAACCATTTCTTCAATACTTTGAGAAGTAATTGGAATATTATGTTCAGGGCAATATGGAACACCGATTCTTGCAAATAATAGTCTTAAATAATCATATATTTCGGTAACAGTACCAACAGTACTTCTTGGATTTTTATTAGTAGTCTTCTGATCAATACTAATTGAGGGACTTAATCCTTCAATACTATCTACATCAGGTTTTTCGGAATTTCCTAAAAATTGTCTAGCATAAGCACTTAAACTCTCAACATATCTTCTTTGACCTTCAGCATATATTGTATCAAAAGCTAGAGATGATTTACCACTTCCTGATACCCCCGTCATAACAACTAGTTTATTCTTCGGTATTTCAATATCAATATTTTTTAAATTATTTTCTCTAGCACCTTTTATTACTATTTTATCCATATAATCACAACCTTTTACATAAAAAAATTATATAAAGAACATTTGTTTATGTCAATATATATTTTTATTATTTATTAATTTTACTTCTTATACGATAAATAATATTATAAACATATTTAATATCTTTATCTAAAATATTTGCTACTTCTTTAAAAGTATACCCTTTTTTTATTAATTCTATAAGTTCTTTTTCTTTGGAATTAAAATTATTATATATATCATTAACATCCAAATTATTATCAAATATAACATTTTCAATTAAATCCTCATCACGATATAAAACATTAGAATAATCTATTCCGTTTACATCATATATAGAAACCGAATCATTTAAAAACTTATTTTTAAGTCTTTCATTATCTCTTTTATAATTCTTTAAAAAATTATTTATTAACGTTATTAAGAAAGTTTTAAAACTAGCAGAATTATCTTGATTATAGCTATCAATTGCTTTTTCAAAAACATACTTTAATTCTAATTTTATATCATTTATATCAATTCCTTGGTTACCATTTAAATTTATATAATCTCTAGCCTTTAAATTTAATAATGCTTCATACTCCTTGTATAAATTATCTCTTGCTTCCCCTTCTTTTTCTTCTTGAGCTAAATAAATTAATTCATATTCATTCATTTATTTTCTACTTCTCATAATATTAGCAAGAATTATCGCACAAGATACAGAAGCATTTAAACTATTTATTTTTCCTTTCATAGGGATTGATAAAACCATATCCGAGTTTTCTCTTACCATTCGAGAGATTCCTTTTCCTTCATTTCCAATAATTAAACATATAGGCATATTATAATCAACTTTATTATAATCTTCACCATCCATATCAGTAGCCATAATCCAATATCCATCTTTCTTTAGCTTTTTTATCGTATCGTTTAAATTTACAACTTTAATAATTGGAATATACTCAATAGCTCCCACAGAAGTTTTAACTACCGTTGAATTTACCTTAACAGATCTATCATTAGGTATAATAATTGCATCTATTCCTAATGCTTCACTAGTTCTAATAATTGCTCCAAAATTATGAGGATCTTCCAAGTGATCAAGCATAACTATAACAGGATTATCTTTTTTTATATTAGGTATTATCTCATCATAGCTATAAGTCTTAATATCATCTATTTCCATGACTATTCCTTGATGAAGTCCATCTACTTTTTTATCTAATTCATAACTTTTTACAAAAGATACTTTAATATTATTTTTTCTAATTAAATCAAGTATTTCTTTATCACTAAATTTTTCACTTAAATATACTTTATTTATTTTACCATTATTATGTAATTTTTCTCTTGCCACGTTTTTTCCATATATATACATAATTTCCCTCCCTCATACATCTATTTGATTAAGTATTTCATTAAGTCTATCTTTATTAGTTAAATATAAATAGCCAATTAATGCTTCAAATCCTGTAGAACATTTATAAGTTATAATATCGGTATTTTTAGGATGACTACTTCGTTTATAGTTTCTTCCTCTTTTTACAATTTCAATTTCTTCATCACTTAAAAAGTTATTATCAATTAACTTATCTAAAATATTAGCTTGTCCTTTAGCAGATACATACTTAACTGATTCTGTTTGAAGTTTATCGACATTATTTATCCCTTTATTTATTAATTTTTCTCTTATATATACTTCATATACTGCGTCTCCTAGGTATGCTAATGCTAATACATTTATGCAATTTACATCCATATAATCACCACTTGCAAGTATTCTATCACATTTTTAGGAAGAAAAAAAGAGTTAAATTAAATTATCTCTTTCATATATTTTTATATTAGAATTAGCATATATTTGTACTTTTACTAACCCTATTAATTTAATAAAACATAAATCAGTAATAACAATATCCTTTCTCTTTTCTAAATTAAATTCTCTTTTGCCTAACTCATGTAATTTATTATTATTAAATCCTACTCTAACAATATTAACATCATTAGATATATATATAGTCATACTTCCAATTTCAACTTCATAATCAAGTCTAATCATATTTTCAATTATTAAACTACCCTTACCTTTAATTTGATAAGTTCTGGGCTTTATTTCTTTTTTAGGTGTTATTACTTTTAAAGTATTATTATCTATATAATTAATTATGCTTCCTTCATCAATTATTCCTGGAGTATCAATAAACGTTATATTATCTATATTGACATTTATAACATCAAGAGTAGTTGACGGATAAATACTAGTAGTTATAGAAGGATTATTATCTGAATAATTAATTATCATTTTATTTAATAAAGTACTTTTTCCTGAATTAGTATTACCAACTAAATAAACTTTATTTTTATTATATTTTTTTATTTTATCCATTAAATTATCTAAATTATAATTTTTAACACTACTAATTACTTCTATATCATACTCTCCATAATGTTTTTTTATATAATTTATAATTTTTAAGTCTTTTATACTTTTGGGTAATATATCTTTTTTGGTTATTACAATAATCACATTTTTAAATTTTTTTAAATATTCTAAGTTAATATTAAAAATACTAGTTATATATAACACTAAATCATTTTCGGAAATACTATCTAATATTTTAAAATAATCTATATTACTTTTATTTGTAACTTGATATTCACCATAATATTTTAATCTAAAACATCTTTCGCATAGATCTTTATCATAATTATCATCTAATAAATTACCGCACCCTAAACATTTTTTACTCATAATACTTCCCCTTAACTAATATATTTTTATTACTTAGTTTTCTATATATTTTATTTTCAAATATCCTAATTATTTTGGTATGTAATAATTCTTCTTTAGATATAGGATTTACTAATATTGTTTTTATTCCTACTCTATTTCCTCCATATATATCTGTAAATAATTGATCACCAATAATAACTACTTCTGATATATCAAAATTAAATTTAGTTATTATTTTTATAAATTTTTTCTTTCTAGGTTTACCTGACTTTGCTGATGCATCTACTACTAAACTATTTTTAAATGGTTCAATTCTTCTTTTGGTATTATTAGAAAATATAATTATTTTAAACCCTTTTTCTTTTAATTCTTGAAATAGATTAGTTAATTTTTCAGTTGGTTTTTTGACTGAATATGCAGCACAAGTATTATCTAAGTCAAACAATAAGCACTTAATTCCATCTGCTCTTAGTTTCTCATAATTTATAGTATAAATACTTTTTTGATACATATCAGGAATAAATTTATCAATCATATTACACCTCTTTCAAAATTATAGCACAAAATTAATGTTATTTTTGTTTTTTTTCTAAGAATGAATAAAATTTTTTATTAGCTATATTGTTTAAATCTTCAGTAGTTATTATATTATAAGTTATTTCTTCTAAATTTATTTGCTTAGGTATATTTGATATATAATCAGATAATAATTTATCTTTATCTAACTCGTTAATTTCACCATTTATATAACTTAAATATAATTTCTTACTATAAGTTTCAACTAAAAAGATTAATATATCCCTGTATCTATTTAAAGTGTCTTCTTTATTATAATAATAATATAAACTAGAATATGTTGTATCATTTATAATATCTAAATTAGTAAGAAAGGTAGTAAAATTTTCTTCAGTAGTATAATTGCCTATAGTATTTTTTAAATTAAATAAATCTGCTTTTAAATATAAATTTTCCATTTGTTGTTTGCCCACTATTTGCTCTAAGAGATAGGCACACTTCATTTCAAATTGATATGATTTATCATTACTATTAAAATATCTATTTGTAAGTAATTCTGTGTATCCTTCATTTAATCCTTTACCTATCATTCCTTTTTTATTAGTATATTGTGAGAAACCTATAAAATATGTATTACCATCTATTATGGAACTTGCAACATGAAAAAGTTCATGATAAACAGTACTTTCTTTTTTATTTCCTTTTCTAATTACTAATTTATTTTTATCAACAAAATAAATAGCCATTATTTCACTATTCCATAATAATTTTAAGAAAGTAAACTTACTACTTCCTACTCGTAAATTAACTAAATTATTCAAGTAAATTAATAAACTATCTTCACTAAAATTATTTAATAATACTTGATTAAAATTATTAATGTATGCTTGAATATTACATTCAGTATCATTTTCATTAGTTATTTTAGAGTTTTTCATTATTAAAGGAATGGAAATTTTTTTATTTCTAAAATTTATATTTCTTTTTAATGAATAATTATTATTTTTTATATTGGTATATACTTTTACTGATAATAAATTTTTAATTAAATCTTGATATTTTAATTTATTTATTATATTTAACATTTTTTTGTTATTTATCATAATTCATTCCCCCTAGTAATTATATTTATATTATAAATTTATTTACTATATCTAATTATCTTATATAATTCCATTACAAATAAGATAATTGTAGAAATTATTAGTAGCATAACCATATCAATAATGGGAATACTTGGTGCCTGTAGAAATTTACTTAACACTTTCACTTCCATAATAACAATTTGAATAATTATTGCACTTATTATGCTTACTATTATTAATTTATTGTTTTTAATTGGCATTTTAAATGCTGATTCTTTTTCACTTCGACAATTTAAGACATGCATATTTTGAATAAATACCATCAAAACCATAACATATCCTCTTGCTAGGTTTACATCAAATTTAAATACCTTTAATAAAATAATCCATACGATCATTACCATTAACCCAATTGTTATACCAGAAATTAGGACTTCTATTAATAAATTTTTTTCAAATAATGATTCTTTGGGATTCCTAGGTTTTTCTCTCATAATGTTTTTTTCAGTTTTTTCGAATGCTAAAGAAAAATCTTGCAATCCATCTGTAATTATATTTAACCATAGTATTTGAATTGCCAATAATGGCACTGGTAAATTTAATAAAATTGATGATACAAAGAAAAGTATTTCAGCAATAGCACAAGATAATAATAAATATGTTACTTTTCTTATATTGCTATATGCGGTTCTTCCTTCTTTTACTCCTGTTACTATTGATTTAAATGTATTATCCATAATTATCATATTAGCTGTTTCTTTACTTACATCAGTGCCATCTCCCATAGCTATTCCAATATTCGCACTTTTTATTGCCGGAGCATCATTTACTCCATCACCAGTTACTGCTACAAACTCACCATTTCTTTTTAAAGCTTCAACTATTTCTAATTTATCAATAGGGCTTACTCGAGAAAATACTTTTTTGGTTTTTATAAAATTATCAAAATCTTTTTTGTTGCCATTTAAGTATTTACTTACTTCGATTCCTGTTGCCACTTCATCATATCTAGATACTAAATCTAATTGTTTGGCTATTTCAAATGCGGTTAATGGATGGTCTCCTGTTATCATTATAACATTAATTCCTGCAGTTTTACATTCTAATACTGATTGTTTAGCATCTTCTCGTACAGGGTCTATAAAAGCAACTAAACCATAAAAAGTTAATTTTTCAATGTCATCCTCGTTATAATTATCTTTTTCGTTAGAAATGATACCATCACAAAGAGCAATTACTCTATATCCTTGACTTGCTAATTGCTCATTTTGTTTAAGTAAATATTCCCTATTTATTTGTTCCTTTTTATTTCCTACCATCATATATTTAGAAAACTCTAAAATTTTTTCGATAGAACCTTTAGCTGTACAATGTATTTCGTTTCCTTCTTTATAGAAAACAGCAGAATATTTATTAATTGATTCATAAGGGATTCTAGATATTACTTCAATATCATCTTTATTAACATTTGCTTTTAATCCTAGTGCTAATAAAGCTATATCAATAGTGTCTCCAAATGTTATAAACTGATTATCTTTTTGTTCTAATACTGCCTCATTATTTATAACACCAAGTTTGCTTATAAATTTTATTTTTTCTTTATCTTTTCCTTTTATTTTACCTTTATCATTATAGCCTACTCCTTCAATTTCATAATAAGCATCATCAGGAAGTAATACTTTTTTAGCTGTTTGTTCATTAACTGTTAATGTACCTGTTTTATCAGTAGCAATCACTGTACAACTTCCTAAAGCTTCGACTGAATCTAATTTTTTTACAATAACATTTTGCTTTGCCATTTTACTTGATGCTACGGATAATGCTACGGTTACTGCAAGAGGCAAACCTTCAGGCATAGTAGATACAGAAAGTGCTACTACTGATAAGAAAATATAATTAATATCATATCCTTTAGAATACAAAATTAAAGATATAATAATTGCATTAATTATAACTAAAAAACTTATTTGTTTAGAAAATTTATTAATTCGCATCATAAGTGGTGTTTTAGTTTCTTTCTTTTCATTAACAGATGTAGCTATTTTCCCTATTTCCGTAGTATTTCCTGTTTCTACTACTACTGCTTTTGCTCTTCCAGTAATAACACTAGTACCAGCATATACCATATTTGAAGTATCTGCAATTAAAATATCTCCATTTAATACTTTAGAATTTTTATTAGAATTAACACTTTCTCCAGTTAATATTGCTTCGTCAACTTGAAGGTTATCTGATTCAATGATTCTAGCATCTGCACTTATTTTATCACCTGATTCTAACAAAATAATATCACCTTTTACAATATATTTAGAATCTATTTGAACTTGCTTATTATCTCTTAAAACTTTTGTTTTGTATACAATCATGTTTTGAAGAGCAAGAGCATTTTTTTCTGCTTTTCTCTCTTGACTAACTCCTAAAATTAAATCAATAATTATAATAAAAAGTATTGCTATTCCATCAATCATTTCTTTTAATAAAAATGATATTACACAAGTACATATAAGTAAAATTAATATTGGATTAGATAATTGTTTTATTATTTTTATAAATATATTATCAATCTTTTTTTTCTTTAATTCATTATAACCATATTCTTGAAGTCTTTTTTCTGCTTCATTACTAGTAAGCCCTTTTGATGTTGTTTTTAATGTATCATATAAAAATTCTTCATTATAACTATACCATATATGTTTCATATTATTTCCTTTCATTTTAAAATAAAAAGCTACTTTTGTAGCTAATCATTTTTGTTCATTGATTTTTCCCAAGTCCATTCTTTTATTTCTGGTAAATCATCACCATATTCTTTTATATATTCTTTATGTTCTACTAATTTATCTTTACAATATTGTAAAAGGCTAGAAGATATATTAGCAAATTTTTCAGTGTGTTTTAATACTGACATTACTAAATGATATCTATCAAGAGAATTTTGAACACGCATATCAAATGGTGTAGTTATTGTCCCTTCTTCTTTATAGCCGTGAACATGTAAGTTAGTATTATGTCTTCTGTATGTTAATTGGTGTATTAAATTAGGATATCCATGAAAAGCAAATATTATAGGTTTATCTTTGGTAAATATAGCATCGTAATCAGAGTCTGTTAATCCATGAGGATGCTCTGAATCTGATTGCAAGCGCATTAAATCGACTACATTTACTACTCTTATCTTTATATCTTT
Source organism: uncultured Bacilli bacterium (assembly GCA_944359705.1). Taxonomy (GTDB): domain Bacteria; phylum Bacillota_I; class Bacilli_A; order RF39; family UBA660; genus CALVVX01. Next base: position 18,401 of record CALVSZ010000017.1, read on the forward strand.
GAAGTGATTTCTTAAAATAGAGACAGCTGCTAATGTTTCTAGTGTTGGGGTATCGCCACAGCAAGCCATAACTACGTCAGGTTCTACATTTTTATCATTACTTGCCCAACCCCAAACTCCAACTCCTTGAGTACAATGTTTAATTGCTTCATCCATAGTTAACCATTGTGGTCTAGGATGTTTAGATGCCACTATTACATTAATATAGTTTTTGGTTTTTATGCAGTGATCCACACAAGATAATAAGCAATTAGCATCCGGTGGTAAATAAATTCTTGTAATATCAGCTTTTTTGGTAACCATATGATTTAGAAAACCTGGATCTTGATGAGTATATCCATTATGATCTTGTTGCCAAATATGAGAAGATAATAAATAATTTAACGAAGATATATCTTGTCTCCATGGAAGTTCGCTACATACTTTTAACCATTTAGCATGCTGACTTACCATTGAGTCAATAATACGAATAAATGCTTCATAACTATTAAATAATCCATGTCTTCCTGTTAGTAAATATCCTTCTAACCATCCTTGACACATGTGTTCTGATAACATTGAATCCATTATCATACCGTCTTCATCTAAATATTCATCAGTATCTAATTTAGTAGTATTCCATTTCCTATCAGTTATTTCAAAAACGGCACTAAGTCTATTAGACATCGTCTCATCCGGTCCAAAGATACGGAAATTGCGGTTATCTTGATTTAAATTAATTACATCTCTTAGATACTTTCCTGCTTCTTTAGTATCTTGTGCTATAGTGCTTCCTGGATAGTCTACTTTTACTTCATAATTTCTAAAATTAGGCGTACGAAGTGGTTTTAATAATAGTCCTCCATTTGCATGAGGATTAGAACCCATTCTTTTTTCTCCTTTAGGAGCTAATGATTTTAATTCTCTTTTCAATTTTCCATTAGAATCAAATAGTTCTTCTGGTTTATAACTTTTAAGCCAGTTTTCTAATTCTAATATACTACTTGGATTATCCTTAGATATAATAATTGGTACTTGATGTGCTCTAAAAGATCCTTCAATAATCTTATTATCAAATTCTTTAGGGCCAGTCCATCCTTTTGGAGTTCTAAGAATAATCATTGGCCAAATTGGATAATCTTTATTATTTATAATAGCATCTTTCTTTATTTGTTTTATTTCTTCTACTATTTCATCTAGTACAAAAGCCATTTTATTATGCATAAGTTCTGGCTTATCTCCTTCTACAAAATATGGATGAAAGCCACAACCTTTAAAATAAGATTCTATTTGGTCTTTAGTCATCCTAGCAAAAATAGTGGGATTTGCTATTTTATATCCATTTAGATGTAAAATAGGAAGAACTACTCCATCTGTTTTAGGGTTTAAAAATTTATTATAGTGCCAACTAGTTGCAAGTGGACCTGTTTCAGCTTCTCCATCTCCAATTACACAAGCTGCAATTAAATCAGGGTTATCTAAAACTGCTCCAAATGCATGGGCTAAACTATAACCCAGTTCTCCACCTTCATTAATTGATCCCGGTGTTTCTGGTGCAACGTGGGAAGAAATACCTCCAGGGAAGCTAAATTGCTTACATAATTTTTTTAATCCTTCTTCATCTTCCGTTATATTTGGATATACTTCACTATAAGTTCCTTCTAAATAAACATTGGATACTACTGCTTGTCCACCATGACCTGGTCCTGATATATATATCATATTTAAATCATATTTTTTAATTATTCTATTTAAATGAACATAGACAAAATTTTGTCCTGGAGCAGTACCCCAATGTCCTACAACATTAGGTTTAATATCAGTTATTTTTAATGGACGTTTCAATAATGGATTATCAAGTAAATATAACTGTGCTACAGATAAATAATTACATGCTCTAAAATATGCATCTATTTTTTCTAATTCTTCTTTTTTTAAGTAATCTTTCATATCACACTCTCCCTATCCTAATTATTATTATATCATGAAAACAAGATAAGGCAAAAGAAAAGATGAACAAAAAAAGAAAAAAAGATTAT
>CALVSZ010000018.1 GCA_944359705.1 uncultured Bacilli bacterium
TGGCAAACTATTTCAAGTGGAGGTTTGCTTTTTTTATGTTTTCTTCTTGTTAGGTTGCGGACGTAGTCTGCCATATGATATTATTTATCTTGGATATCCCATTTGGTGGGGGGAAGAGCCTAGAATTATTTTAACTTTATTAGATAATTATAATTTAGAAAATAAAACAATTATTCCATTTTGCACATCAGGTGGATCTGGAATAGAATTAAGCGTTAATAATATTAGAAATTATAATAATAAATTAAACGTATTAGATGGGAAGAGATTTAGTACTAACGTGTCAAAAGAAGAAGCAACTACTTGGATAAATTCATTAAATATATTTAATAATTCAGGTAGTAAAAGCGCTAAATTATTAATAGATAATAAGGAATATAGTATTACTTTAGAAGATAATGAAACAGTAGCTGCTTTAGTAAATAATATGCCATTAGATTTATCAATGAGCAATTTAAATGGTAATGAATTTTATTCGTATTTAGATTTTACTTTACCAACTAATTCATCTAATCCAGGTAAAATAAATAAAGGAGATATTTACTTATATGGTAATAATTGTATAGTTATCTTTTATGAAACATTTAATACATCATATAGTTATACAAAGATTGGTAAATTAGACGATATTGAAGTATTAGATAACATAAAGGATAAAAATAATATTATAGTAAATCTAGAAATTAATTAAACAATAAAAATAAAAGGAGATGTAAAATATGGTTAAGCAAACAGCAGGAAGAGATTCCCTAGGAGATTTCGCTTCAAAATTTGCAGAATTAAATGATGATGTTTTATTTGGGGAAGTTTGGTCAAGAGAAGAAGAATTAGATTTAAAAACAAGATCAATTATTACTGTAGTAGCTCTTATGAGTAAAGGTATTTTAGATAGTAGTTTAAAGTATCATATAATGAATGCTAAGAAAAATGGTGTAACTAAAGAAGAATTTGCAGAAATTATTACACATGTTGCATTTTATGCAGGTTGGCCTAATGCTTGGGCAGTATTTAATATGGCAAAGGAGATATATGGTGATGAATAAAGAAGAATTTGATAAAGTAAATGTATTTGGTAAAGGAAAACCAAATGATAACTATGCTAAATATTTTATTGGCAACTCTTATTTAAATCCCTTAGTAGATCCTAGTAATAGCCCCTTGTTTTTAGCAAATGTAACGTTTGAGCCATCATGTCGTAATAATTGGCATATTCATCATGCAACAAGTGGTGGAGGACAAATATTAATATGTACAGCAGGCTATGGTTGGTATCAAGAAGAAGGAAAAGACGCTATATCATTAGAACCAGGTAAAGTTATTGTTATAAAACCTAATGTAAAACATTGGCATGGAGCTAAGGAAGACTCGTGGTTTAGTCATATATCTATAGAAGTTCCTGGTGTTAATACGGAAAACGAATGGTTAGAACCGGTTAGTAATACAGAATATAATAATTTAAAATAAATATTAAATACATATTTCATTTTTTCTAAAAATACTATATAATAAAGTAAATATTTATATAAAGGAGAAACTTAGTTATGAAGAAAAAAGTATTAATTATTATAGGCGTTTTGGTAGCTTTAGTAGTTGGCGTTTTGGCATATTTTATTATTAGTGATTTAAATCAAGAAGATAAATTACGCGATGAACTAACAGAACTTAGTAATTTAGCAAATAGTGAAGAATTAGATGAAGATAAAATAAATAAACTTTTAGACAGGACTGTAACTAAAGGTGATTATAAAGTTGTAGAAATAGCATTTAAGTCATATTTATCTGATGCTTTTGATAATGTTTTTGAAATTATGGATATTTTAGAAGATGATAAAATGGTTTCTTTACTAACTGTTAGTAATTATCAAGAAGATGGGCCTCTTTTTGAAGATTCATTAAAATATATTTCTGAAACAAGAACAAGATTACAAGAATTAAGTGATAGTTATTATAGTTTTTTTACAGAAAAAAAAGCTATGTCTTATATTGAAGATAAAGGATTAGATAGTTATTATATCGATTTATATCGAAATGAGTATGTCGGAGATATTAATAGCCCAAGTGAAGATAAAACGCTAGAAAATTCAATAAATGAAATAATTGAATTGTTAAATAATTCAGAAGAGATTATTAATTTTTTAAAAAATAATAAAGATTATTGGCATGTTGAAGAAGAAAGTATTGTTTTTGATAATAATCAGTTGGTAGATCAATATAATAGTTTAATAGATAAATTAGCATAAAAAGATTGTTATAAAACTAACAATTTTTTGTTTGTTTGGCACTTTAACTCTTATATCTAGGCATAAAAGGAGGAAAAAATGTTAAAAATTAGTGAAAAAACTTATAAATATGTAAAAAAATGTGAAGAAGAAATAAAAGAAGAATTAGATAAGGTAGATGAAATTGCAGAAGCAAATAGTTTAAAAGTATTAATGGCTTTTAATAAAAATAATCTTAGTGAAAATCACTTTAATAGTACAACAGGATATGGTTATAATGACGAAGGAAGAGATGTAATAGAAAAAATATATGCTGATATATTTAAAGCTGAAGATGCTTTGGTTAGGTGTCAATTTATATCAGGTTCGCATGCTTTAACAGTTTGTTTATTTGCACTATTAAGGCCAGGTGATACTTTACTTAGTATAACAGGTAAACCATATGATACATTGGATGAAGTAATTGGAATAGTAGAAAATAATAGCTCTTTAAAAAGTTTTAATATAAATTATAAACAAATAGATTTAGTTAATGATGACTTTGATTATGATAATATCGAAAAATGCCTTAAAGAAAGTAATATTAAAGTAATTGAAATTCAAAGAAGCAAGGGATATTCTACTAGAAAGAGTATTAGTTTAGATAAAGTTGAAAAAGTAATTAAATTTATAAAAAATATTGATAAAGATGTAATTATAATGATTGATAACTGTTATTGTGAATTTGTAAGTAAGAAAGAACCAATAGAAGTTGGAGCAGATATAGTAGTAGGTTCTTTAATTAAAAATTTAGGAGGAGGTATAGCTCCAAATGGTGCTTATATTGTAGGAAGAAAAGACTTAGTATATCTTGCAAGTGAAAGACTAAATCTTCCAGGTGAAGCCAAAGAAGTAGGTCCTTCTTTAGGTATGAATAAACAGTTATTACAAGGATTATATATGGCTCCAAGTGTGGTTGCTAGTTCTCTTAAAACGGCGATACTTACTAGTTATGTAATGGAAGATATGGGGTATGTTGTAGAACCTAAATATAATGAAGAAAGAGTAGATATAGTTCAAAATATTATATTTAATGATCAAGAAAAACTTATTAAGTATGTACAAAGTATTCAAGAATCTAGTCCGGTTGATTCTTATGTTTTGCCAGAACCTTGGGAAATGCCAGGATATACTGATAAAGTTATTATGGCAGCAGGTACATTTACTCAAGGAAGCTCTATCGAATTATCTTGCGATGGACCAATTAGAAGCCCTTATATAGCATATCAACAAGGAAGTTTAACATATGAATATGGTAAGATTGCTGTTATGAATATAGTTAATAATTTACATAATAAAAAATAGTGTCAAATGATACTATTTTTTTATTGACGTGAATATTTGTACGTGTTATAATGAATACAGATAGGAAGTGATATTCTTGAATTTAGTATGTGAAATAACAAAAGAAGAAGTAGAAACATTATTACAAAAGATAAAAAAGAATATCACTACTAATGGATATCTTGTTTTATCTAATCGTGGAAAGAATTTAGAATTTTGTAAGAATTATGCAATAAATAGTAAGATACTAAAAAATATTATAAATAAACTTACTGTAAATGATTTTTCTTCTATACTTTCAAATGAGCATCCAGGATATGAAAGTGAGAAATTATACGTATTTGCTCCAAAACTTAAACTTATAGATTTAAAAGGACAAAGACAAGATATGCAAGTATATTTGAAAATTAATTATATTGAAGTAAAAAGAACAGCAATTGTTGTATCGTTTCATGAAGCACTTCATAATTTAGAATATATGTTTATATAGGGAGATGATATAAGTGAGTAAGACTTTTTGTGAAATATGTAATGAGTTAGTGGAATATAAAATAAAAAAAAGAATAAGAGAAGAAATTATTAATAATAAAATAGTATCGTTTAATGAACTGTACGCTATTTGTAAAAAATGTAATAACGAAGTTTATGTGGAAAAATTATATGATCAAAACATGTTAGAATATTCAGAAAAAATAAAAGAAATTAATGGGATTATTACTATAAAAGAAATAGAAGAAATATTAAAAAAATATGCAATAGGGAAAAAACCACTTTCTCTTGTTTTGGGGTGGGGAGAAGTAACTATTATTAGATATTTAGAAGGAAATACTCCCGAAAAAGCATATTCTGATATATTAAAAAAAGTATTGGACGACCCTAATACAATGCATGAATATTTAGAAAAAAATAAAGATTTAATTACTAGTGTTGCTTATAAAAGAACTCTAGGTAAGATTATGGAGTTAAAATTAATTGAAGATCAATCAAAAATATATTTAATTTCTAAGCATATTATTGCTAGGATGGAAGATATAACACCACTTGCCCTTCAAAAAATATTATATTATATTCAGGGATTTTCTACTTATTTCTTTGACAGGCCTATATTTAATGATAATGCTGAAGCTTGGGTACATGGCCCAGTTTATAGAGAAATTTATGATAGGTTTAGTTATTATAGATATAATCCAATTTCTAAAAATGAATTTGAAAGTTATAATGAGATAGATTCTTTAAATGCAAAAGAAATTAAATTAATAGATTCAGTTATAAATAATTTTGGTGTTTATAGTGGCAAAACATTAGAGAAGATGACTCACACAACTATTCCCTGGGAAGAAGGAAGAAAAGAATTAAGTGAAGAAGAGTATTCTTCAAATATTATTGATATAGATACTATGAAAGACTATTTTACTAATATAGGTAAAAAATATAAAATGAAAAGTGTATCTGATATATCTAAATATGTTAGTTCAATATTTAAAGAAATAATGGATGGTGATAATAAGTGAGTTATTTAGATTATATAGAGGATAATACTATTTTAGTTATTCCTAGTAGTATTAAAGAGGAAGTGATAATTAATATAACAAAGAATAAACCACTTACGAATATTAAATATATTTCATTGGAAGAATTAAGAAAAAAAGTTATATTTGATTATGATGAAAAAGCAATATTTTATTTGATGAATAAATATAATATAAAATATGATATTGCTAAAATATATTTGGACAATATTATATATGTTAGTGGTAGTGAAATTAGTGATAAAAAAATAACTAGATTATTAGATATTCAAAAAGAAATAATTGATAATAAATTAAATATCTCTAGTCTATATAATGAATATAAAAATAAGAAAGTTATTGTATATGGCTACCATTATATTAGTGATTTTGATGGAAAAATATTAGATAAATTAAGTGATGATATAACTATTATTTCTGCTTTAGAACCAAAATATAAACATGAATATATATATGAGTTTAAAACAATAAAAGAAGAAGTAGAATATGTCTTTGAATATATTTCTAACCTTATAAATAAAGGTATAGATATAAATAATATAAAGATAATGGGACTTCCTAGTGATTATTATGGGGTAATTAAAAGATATTCGTATATTTATAATATACCCGTGTCATTACCTAGTGAAGGAAGTATTTATAGTACGCAGATAGGTAATTATTTTTTAAAAAATATTAATGATGATAATGTTTTTGAAAATATGAAAAACAAATTTGATAATAGTGAAGATAATATTGATATCATTAATAAGTTAATAAATATTTGTAATAAATATGTATGGGCAAATAACTTATTAGAAGTAAAAGAATTAATTATTCATGATATGAAAAATACTAATATAAAAGTAAAAGAATTTAAAAATAGTGTTAAATTAATTAGTTTTGATTCTGAAGTAGCAGATGATAATTATATTTTTATATTAGGATTTAATTATGGTAGTATTCCAACAATATATAAAGATGAAGAATACTTGAGTGATAAATTAAAATTAGGGTTAGGGTTAATTACTTCAACAATTAAAAATAAAATAGAAAAAGAATATATTATTTCAAAAATAAATAATATTAAAAATTTAATAATTACATATAAATTATCAAATAATACAGAAAGCTATACTATTTCTAATTTAAATGATGAATTAGGTTTAAAAATAGTTAATGAAAATAATTTGAAATACACTTATTCTGATAAAGCAAATAAAATAAAATTAGCATCTAGTATTGATAAATTAGTAAAATTTGGAGTTAAAGACAATGATTTATCACTTCTATATAATAATTATAAAGATATAAATTATTTGGAATACAGTAATAATTATGTAAAAATAGATAAAGAAGAATTTAATAAATATATAAAAAGTGAATTATCTTTATCATATTCTAGTATGGATAATTATTTTAAATGTGGTTTTAGATATTATTTAAATAATATTTTAAAGTTAAATCCTTATGAAGAAACATTTATGACGATTTTAGGTACCTTATTTCACGAAGTGTTGTCAAAAGCATTTAATGAAGAATTCAACTTAGATTATGAATATAATAATTTTTTAGAAAAACAGACATATGAGTTTTCCAATAAGGAATTATATTTTATAAAAAAAGCAAAAAAAGACTTAAAGTTTGTTATTGAAACAATAAAAAAACAATATAAATATACTAATTTAAATAAGGCTATGTATGAAAAAAAAGTTTGTGTCGATAAGAGCAGTAGAATTAAAGTAACATTTAATGGGATAATAGATAAAGTTTTATATGAAGAAAAAGATAATATTACTATTGTTTGTATTATTGATTATAAGACAGGTAATCCTGATATTAATATTAATAATGCAATCTACGGATTAGGACTTCAACTTCCGGTATATTTATACTTAAGTAAAAATATGGATAAAATAAATAATGTTGAAATAGCTGGATTTTATTTACAAAAAATACTAAATAAAGAAATAGCTAAAGACTATAAACATACATATCTTTCCCTATTAGAAGATGGATTAAAACTTCAAGGATATAGTAATGATAACATAGAAATATTAAGAGAGCTTGATGATAGTTATGATAATAGTAATATGATAAAATCTTTAAAGACAACTAAAACAGGGTTTTATACATATTCAAAAGTTATTAATAATGAACAAATTGATAATTTAATTAAATTAGTTGATAAAAAAATAGAAGAAGCAAGAGATAATATTTTAGACGTTTCATTTGATATAAACCCTAAAAAGATTGGTAAAGAAAACGTTGGGTGCAAATATTGTAATTTTAAAGATATATGCTATATGGAACAAAAAGATATAGTAGAATTAAAGGAATATAAAAATGCGGAATTTTTAGGGGGTGAAATCGATGCCTAGTTGGACTAAAGAACAAAGCCTAGCAATTAACGAAGAGGGAAGCAATATTATTGTAAGCGCTGGAGCAGGTTCAGGTAAAACGGCTGTATTAAGTGAAAGAGTAATACGTAAATTAAAAAATGGTGTACATATTAATGAATTATTGCTTTTAACTTTTACAAAAGCAGCGGCTGCGGAAATGAAACAAAGAATTAGGAAAAAAATAAGTAAAGAAGAAAGTATTATTTCTGAACTTGATATGATAGATGCTTCATATATAACAACATTTGATAGCTTTGCTTTATCGGTAGTAAAAAAATATCACTATTTGCTTAACATATCACATAATGTAAACATAATAGATGATGCTGTAATAACAATTAAAAAAGAAGAAATAATGGATAAAATATTTGAAAATAAATATTTGATGGAAGATAAAAATTTTTTGCATTTAATAGATGACTTTTGTGTTAAAGATGATAAAAATATTCAAAAAGAAATATTGGCAATAAGTAATAAATTAGATATGTTACCTAATAAAGAAGAATATTTAACTAATTACATAACTAATCACTTTTCTGACTTAAAAATAGAAGAAGATATCAATAAATATATTGAATTAATAAAAAAGAAAAGAGATAAAATAGAAGGCGTATGTAATGAATTATCTAGTTATTTTGATAGCGATTATATGAATAGTTTATATGGAGTACTTGATAGTGTATTAAACGCAAATAGTTATGATGAATTAAAAGCGTCTTTAAATATTTCTATTCCTAGGATACCTAAGGGTGCTAGTGAAGAAGGAAAGAAAGCAAAAGAAAAACTAGCAGATATTTTAAAAACTTTAGGGAAAATGTGTATCTATGAAAGTAGGGAATATATAAAAAGTACTATTTTATTTACTAAAGACTACGTTAAGACTGTAATAGATATAATTTTAGAATTTGATAAAAAAGTTAGTGAATTTAAATTTATTAATGATGCCTATGAATTTAATGATATAGCTTTATTAGCAATAAAATTAGTGCGTGATTTTCCGGAAGTTAGGGAAGAAATTAAAAATAGTTTTAACGAGATAATGATCGATGAATATCAGGATACTAACGACTTGCAAGAAGAATTTATTAGTTATATATCTAATAATAATGTATATATGGTTGGAGATATTAAGCAATCAATATATCGTTTTCGTAATGCTAACCCTAATATATTTAAAAATAAATATGATAATTATTCTATAAATAATGGTGGTATTAAAATTGATTTAAATAAAAATTTTAGATCGCGAAAAGAAGTGCTTGAAAATGTTAATGTAATGTTTAATTTAATTATGAGTGATTTAATCGGAGGTGCTGATTATATAAGTACCCATCAAATGATATTTGGGAATAATACTTACATAAATGAAGGAAGTACTAACCAAAACTATAATATAGATATATTAGAATACAACTATGATAAAGATAGTGAATTTACGATGGAAGAAATTGAATGTTTTATTATTGCCGATGATATTAAAAAGAAAGTGGAATCTCATTATCAGGTATTTGATAAAGATGAACTTATACTTAGAGATATAAGGTATAGTGATTTTGCAATATTAATAGATAGATCATCTACTTTTGATTTGTTTAAAAAAATATTTGAATATAAGCAAATCCCTTTAAATATATTGAAAGAAGAGAAGATGAATAATGATAAAGATGTTTATGTTTTAAATAACTTACTTAGGTTTATTATTAAAATATCTAATCACGAATATGATACGACATTTAAATATTTATTTGTAAGTTTAATGCGCAGTTTTATAATTAATGAAACTGATGATGTTATTTTTAAATGTTTTTTAAATAATAATTTTAAAGATAATGATTTGTATAAAAAAAGTTTAAAGATTAGTAAAAAAGTAAACAATGTTTCAGTAAAAGAATTATTAAATATAATTATTGAAGAGTTTGATTTTTATGAAAAGTTAATTATGATTGGAAATATTGACACTAGTATAATCAAGACTGATAAAATACTGGATATGGCTAGTTCTTTAAGCGATTTAGGATATACAATAGAAATGTTTTCAGAACACCTAGATAAGTTAGTTAAAGAAAATTATACGATGAAGTATCAGGTTAATAATGATTTTGGAGATGCAGTTAAAATAATGACTATTCATAAATCAAAGGGACTAGAATATCATATTTGTTATTTTCCTAATATGTATAAAAAATTTAATCTTAGTGAACTAAATGAGAAATTTTTGTATAGTAATAAAGTAGGGATAGTATCACCATTTTTTGATGAAGGAATTGGCGAAACTATCTATAAGACTTTATTAAAAAATGATTATTTATTAGAAGAAATTTCTGAAAAAATACGACTTTTTTATGTTGCAGTGACTCGTGCAAAAGAAAAAATGATAATTGTTTTACCTAATAAAGATATAGATGATTTAGATAATGAAATAGTTTTAGACGATGAGAAAAAAGAAGATTATCGTACTCTGGGTGACTTTATTTATTCAATTAGAAATAGACTTGATAATTATATAACTAAAGTGGAACTTGATAAATTAGAAATGTCTAAAGATTATAATATTATTGCATCAGAAAATTTTGAAAATAGTATTATAGAAAATAATACTAAATTAGATGTTAAGAATATAAATATTGATAATTCAGAAATAGAAAGCAGTAGTTTTTCTAAAAAGATGCATGAACTTATAAATATGGAAACTAAAAATAATATTGAACTAGGTTTAAAGATGCATGAAATATTAGAAAATACGGATTTTAAGAATATTGTTAAATTAGATAATAAATTCTATCAGGATAAAATAGATAAGTTAGTAAATAGTAGTTTATTTAAAAATATAAAAGATGCTAAAATATATAAAGAGTATGAATTTATTTATTTTAAAGATGATATTAAATATCATGGTATAATTGATCTAATGCTAGAGTATAGTGATCATATTGATATTGTTGATTATAAATTAAAAAATGTTGATGATGAAAAATATATTTTACAGCTAAAAGGATATCAAGAGTTTGTAAGAAGTAATAGTGGTAAACCAGTATCTTTATATTTATATTCAATTATTGACAGTGCTATTTTAAAAATTGAGTAATAATAATTACTCTTTTTTCATACCTTTAATTAGGAAAGGAAGGATTATATGAAAAAAATTATACCATTTGAAAAAGAATTAATGTTTAAAACTAAAGTTTGTGAAATAACAGCAATATCTATCGAACATAATTATAAGATGGAAGATGATGATTTAATTAGTGGTAATTTTCTTATATCAGGGGAATATAAAATGACTGAAGGTAGTATAAATCGCGAGAAGTTTGAGTATACAATTCCGTTTGATATAGCGCTAGATTCAAGATATGATACTAATAATATTGTCGTAGATATTGATGACTTTAATTATAGTATTATTAATAATGATATTCTAAAGGTTAGAATTGTTTTATATATTGATGGAGATTTAATTAAAAATAATGAAAATAACCAACTTGAATTAAAAAATAATAACAATGAAATTAAAGAGGAAAGTATTAATTTAGAAAAAGAAGTTGAAGAACCTCAAATTGAGAAAAGTGTAAATTATGATCGAAAAGAAGAAAAAGAATTGCCAAAAGAAGATGTACAGCCTGAAATAGAGTTAAATATTGAAAATATTAATGTTAATAACAATAGCGTTGAAGATGATTCTAAATATGATAGTAGTTTATTTAATAATTTAGAAAGTGGAGAAACTTATTCAACATATCATGTATATATTGTAAAAGAAGAAGATACAATTGATAAAATTATGGAAAAATATAGTGTATCTAAAGAGGATTTAAGCAATTATAATGATCTTAATGATATAAAACCAGGTGATAAAGTAATTATTCCTACTTCCTATAATGGATAAAGGAATAAGAAATATTGTAAAAAAAAATGCCCTTGTTCCTAAAAGACTAACAATTAAAAATAATGTTAGGATAATAGATACGGAAAAAGGGTCTTTTGTAATTAAGAAGAAGGAGAAAAACAGGAGTATTGACAATTTATATAAATATTTAACTTCTAGAGCATTTGATTATTATCCGGAAAAAATAGACGAAATAGATGATTATGAAATGTATGAATATGTAGATGATTATAATGAACCACTTGAACAAAAAGCAATTGATATTATTAATTTATTAACACTTCTTCATAGTAAGACTACTTTTTATAAAGAAGTTGACTTTGACTACTACAAAGAAATATATGAAGAATTAGAAAGTAGGATTCAATATTTAGATAATTATTATACACATATTATAACGTTAATTGAAAAAGAAGTATATATGTCTCCGAGTAATTATTTAATAGCAAGAAATATAGGAAAAATATATGGAATGTTAAATTATTGTAGGTATAATTTAGATAAGTGGTATGAAAAGATAAAAGATAAGAAAAAAATGCGTGTAGTTAATATTCATAATAATGTAAGTATTGATCATTATTTAAAAAATAATAAACCATATTTTATAAGTTGGAGTAAAAGTAAAATTGATAGTCCAATCTATGATTTGTTAATTTTTTATAAAAATCATTATTTAGATTTTGATTTTAGTGAACTTTTTCATATATATGAAAGCAGATATAGATTAACTGAAGATGAGAGATTACTTTTATTTATATATATGGCAATTCCTCCTAAAATGGAAGTAAATGAAGGAGAATATGATTTATGTAAAAAGCATAGAAAAGTTCTTGACTATATATATATAACTGATGAGTTAATATTACAATATAATAATAAGTTTAGTAGCCAAAAATAGTCCAACAAAGTAATGATAAAAATATTAAATACAATATTAGGGCAATTATAACATTGTAAAAACATGGAATAAATAAAGTTATAATTAACTGATAAGTAATAACTATAGATAAGATAACACAGCATATTAATGATAATAATCGAAGTCCTACATATGCTCTTAAAAGGTAAGTAAAACGGTTAAACATATAAATCACCTAATATATTATATGAAAAAGTTTATTTTTTGCCTAAATATATTGACTTAATACTATAATTAGTATATAATCTTAATCGAACAAACGGAAAGAAGATGTATTTGTCTCACCTGATTACGAGTAGTAATAGGTAAAAAGCCAAGAAATATAAACTATTTTTGGTGTGGGTGAATACAGTTCTTGTATTCATTTTTGTTTATGGAGGTGTTTAATATCGCAAAAGAGAAGATGAATCTTATTAATGAGCAAATTAAGTGTAGAGAAATGATGGTTATTGGACCAAATGGTGAACAACTAGGATTAAAAAGTAGACAAGATGCTTTAACTTTATCAGGATATGCTGGATTTGATCTAGTTTTGATGAGTGAAAATGCTAATCCACCAGTTTGCAAAATAATGGATTATAATAAATTCCGTTATGAAAAAAAGAAAAAAAGTAAAGATGCTTTAAAAAAGCAAAGGGAAACTATTGTGGATACTAAAGAATTTAGATTATCAGTAACAATTGATAAGCATGATTTTGATACACGTGTTAGAAACGCAAGAAAAAATTTAGAAAAAGGTTCTAAAATAAAAGCTAGTATTCGTTTTAAAGGAAGACAAATTGCTCATCCTGAATTAGCACAGGAAGTATTAATAAGATTTAGTAATGAACTTTCTGACATTTCAGAAATTGAAATTCAACCAAAGTTAGAAGGTAGAAGTATATTTATGCAGTTAACACCTAAAAAATAGAAGGAGGACTTATTATGGCAAAAGTTAAGAAAAATAAAATGAAAACACATAAAGCAAGTGCTAAAGTATTTAGAAAAAGAAAAAGTGGTTCTATAAAAATAACAAGACAAGGAGTATTACATAATACAGGTAAAAATTCTTCAAAAAGAGCAAGACAAAAGAGAAATGGAAAAAAAATAAATAAATCAGATAATAAGAGAATTAAAGATTTAATATAGTATTAAGGAGGAAACAAAATGGCAAGAGTAAAAGGTGGCACAGTTGCACGTGCAAGAAGAAAAAAAGTATTAAAAGAAGCAAAAGGTTATTTTGGTAGTAAACATAGATTATATAAAACAGCACATGAACAAGTAATGCATTCAGGTCAATATGCATTTAGAGATAGAAGACAAAATAAAAGAAATTTCAGAAAATTATGGATTACAAGAATAAATGCAGCATGTAGAGAAAATGAAATTTCATATTCTAGATTTATTGAAGGATTAAATAAAGCAGGTATCGAAGTTAATAGGAAGATGTTAAGTGAGATAGCTATTTGTGATAGCAAGGCATTTGCAGATTTAGTTAAAATAGCTAAAGATTCTTTAAATGGTAAAAAATATGAACCAAAGAAAGCTGAAGTAAAAGCTCCAAAAAAAGAAGATGAAAAAGTAGAAGTTAAAGAAAAGAAAACAACTACTAAGACATCTACAACAAAATCTACTGCCAAGAAAGAAACAAAAAAAGAAGAAAAATAAAATGTTAGAGAAATCTGACATTTTTTCTTTTAGGTTATATACAAAAATAGAAAAAAGTAGTAAAATTAACTTAGATAAATTGGAGGTTGTTTATGATAGTTAGAGATGTCTTTAACGATATTCTACCTGATATTTTACCTATGGTAATAATTATTACGGTAATAGTATCTACACTTAGATTAGCATATCTTTTGCGAAATAAAAAAGGTTTTTGTTTATATAAAGAATTACTCGGATTAATGTTTATGATTTATATATTGTGTTTATTCCATGTTGTTACGTTTCAAGATGTTAATTATGGTGTTAACAATTTTATTCCATTTAAGGAAATATTTAGATATGATATTGGTAGCTATAAATTTATAAAAAACATTGTTGGAAATATTGTTTTATTTATACCATATGGTTTCTTTGCTTCATATTATTTAAAAAAGAGAAAAATGTTTACAATATTTTCATTAACGTTAATAGTGTCTACCACAATTGAATTTGTTCAAATGTATATTGGAAGAGTCTTTGATATTGATGATATTATCCTAAATGTTGTAGGTGGTATTTGCGGTTATTTACTATTCGTAGGTTTAGATGCTATTCAATCAAAACTTCCAAGGCTATTTAGTAGTAATCTGTTTTTGAATTTTTTAGTTATTGTACTGATAATTTTAATGTGTATATATTTATTTAATATAAATATATTTAGGTTAATATAAAGGAGGAAAGTTGTGTTTGAAATAATAAATGATTATGATAAAGAAATTATGGAATTAGATATCTTAAAGCAATATGTTGAATTTATTGTTAAAGAAGAGAACTTAGATAATTGTATTTTTAATATTATTTTAATTAATAACAAAGAAATTAGAAAAATAAATAAGGAATATCGTAATATTGATAAGGAAACTGATGTTATAACTTTTGCTTTAGAAGATTATGATGACGGTATCAAGGGAATTGAGTACCGTGTTTTAGGTGATATATATATATCGGTAGATAAAGTATATGAACAAGCTTTAGAATATGGCCATTCAGTAAAAAGGGAATTATGCTTTTTAGCAACGCATGGTATTCTTCACTTATTAGGATATGATCATATGAAGGAAGAAGACGAGAAGATAATGTTTGAAAGACAGGAGGAATTACTTAATGCGTACCAAATACAAAGATAAAAGTTTTCTTAAAGGTGTTGGTTATTGCTTAGAAGGAATATCATATACTTTTAATAATGAGAAAAATTTTAAAATTGAAATCATTCTTGGAATAATTGCTGTTTTATTAAGCTATTTATTAAAAATATCTTTAATTGAGTGGATTATAATTGTTGTATTAATTACTTTTGTTTTAGTATTAGAACTTCTTAATACAGCATTTGAGTCAATTGTAGATTTATACACTCAAGAATATAACAAAACTGCTAAAGCGGTAAAAGATGTATCAGCAGCTACGGTATTAGTAGCCTCTATCTTTTCTTTAGTAGTTGGAGCTTTAATATTTATTCCTAAAATAATGGAGGTAATTAAATGAAAGATAAATTATTAGAATTATTAAATAATTCGTATTCACCATATTCAAAATTTCGAGTAAGTGCAATTGTAGAAACAAGTGATGGGACTTTATTTACGGGAGTTAATATAGAAAATGCATCTTATGGTGCTAGTGTATGTGCTGAGAGAGTAGCAATTTTAAAGGCAGTTAGTGAAGGATATCGCAAAGGTGATTTTAAAAAGTTATATGTTATGGTCGATAGTCCTAAAATTAGTAGTTGTTGTTTTATGTGTAGACAGGTAATAAGTGAATTTTTTAATGATGACGCTCTCATTATTTTATATAATAATAAAGGTGAATTTGCAGAGTATACCAAAGAAGAATTGTGCCCACTTCCATTTGATAGTAAAGATTTAGAAATATAGGTAAAGTATGAAAAGTGGATTTATAGGTTTAATTGGAAGACCAAATGTAGGAAAAAGTACACTATTAAATGGTCTTACGGGAAGAAAAATAGCAATTACTTCTAATAAAGCACAAACAACAAGAAATAACATTCAAGGTATATACACAGATGATGATGTACAAATGATTTTTGTAGATACTCCAGGAATACATAAACCTAAAAATAAGTTAGGTAAAGCTTTAAATAAACAAGCATATGTTTCAATTAATGATGTTGATATTATTATGTTTTTGGTAGACATTACTGAAACTTTAGGACCTGGAGATAAATACATTTTAAATATGTTAAAAGGAATAAATAAACCAGTAATATTAATTATAAATAAAATAGATAAAGTTCCAAGAGAAGATATATTAAAAAAGATAGATGAATATAAAGATTTATATAATTTTGATGAAATTATTCCTGTATCAGCATTAAAAGATATTAATACCACACATTTACTTGATGTATTAAAAAAATATTTGCCTGACTCAATAAAATATTTTGATGATGAAACATATACTAATGTAGATACTACATTTATGATAAGTGAATATATTAGAGAAAAAGTGTTAGAACTTACTGAAGACGAAGTTCCGCACTCTACTACATGTATTGTAGAAAATATTGAGGAAGATAAAAACATTATTTCTATTGGAGCTTCAATAATTGTAGACCGAGAAAATTTAAAAAAAATAATTATTGGTAAAAATGGAAGTAAAATTAAAGAAATAGGAATAAGAGCAAGAAAAGATATCGAAGAACTATTAAATAAAAAAGTTTATTTAGATCTTTTTGTTAAAGTGATGCCTAAATGGCGTGATCGAGAAAATTTATTAAAAGAATTAGGAATAAAATTATATAAAGATGAATAAAAAAGATTGTTTTACCTCAATATATAATAGAGGTGATAAAAATGACAAAAAAAGAACTATGGAAAAAATTTAAAGAAACAGGGAAGATAGAATATTATTTAGAATATAAAAAGAAATAGAAGTGATAAATTGATAAAAACAATTGAAGGTATTATTGTAAATGAAATACCATATAAAGAAACTAGTAAAATTATTAATATATTAACTAAAGATTTAGGAATTATTGGTGTTATTGCAAGAGGAGCAACTAGAGTAAAAAGTCCATATATGGGACTAACTAATAAACTTACTTATGGATATTTTCATATAAATTATCGAGAAAATTTATCGACGTTAATTGAAGTAGATTTAATTGATAGTTTTAAGACAATAAAAAAAGACTTAATAAAATTAAGTTATGCTATATTTCTTACTGATTTAGTAAATCAAATATATAAGCATGAGCAAAATAAAAATATTTACACTAACTATCTTGCCAGTTTAAAAAAAATAAACGAAGGATTTGATCCTTTAATTATAACTAATATTTTTGAAATAAAAATGCTTGATTATTTAGGAATTAGGCCTTGTATAGATAAATGTGTTAGTTGTAATACGACATCTAATATTGTTACTATTTCTAGTTATAAGGGTGGATATTTATGTAGTAAGTGTATTGGTAATGAAAAGATTGTTAATACAAAAACAATTAAACTAATTCGAATGTTTTATTATGTAGATGTTGAAAAAATTGAAAAACTAGATATAAGTGATAATATAAAAAATGAAATAAATACATTTGTCGATGATTATTATGATAGATATTCAGGATTATATTTAAAAAGTAAAGATTTTTTAAGTAAAATTAGTTAGGAGTAAATATGGAAGAATATAAATATATTTTAATACCAATTATTGCAATATTATGTGCCCAAGTATTAAAAACAATTATTGAAACAATAAGCACGAAAAAATTTTCTTTAGAAAGGTTCTTAAATGGGGCAGGAGGTATGCCTTCTACTCATACGACAGCAGTTGTATCAATAACAACTCTTATGTATATTGATTATGGTGTTACTTCAGAACTTTTTGCAATTTGTCTAATATTTAGTTTTATTGTAATGTATGATGCAATGGGAATTAGATATGAAACTGGAAAACAAGCAGAAATAATAAATATACTTGCTAAAAAAGTAAAACTAAAAGAAGGATTTGCATTATTAAAAGAACAAATAGGTCATAAGCCTATTGAAGTATTTGGTGGAATTTTAACAGGAATATTATTAACAATTCTTTTAAATATTGTTATTTAATTTAATTTATGATATAATCTAATTGTTATTAAAAAAAACGATGATGAGCTTGGAAACTCGGAGTTATATATAAAAGAGATTCTTATGAATAAATAAGGTGGAACCGCGGTATAATCGTCCTTATGTTGTAAGAATCTTTTTATTTTAAGAAAGGATGATATTATGGAAAAATTAACTATGGAAAAGCTTGTTAGCTATTGCAAACAAAATGGAATTATATTCCAAGGAAGTGAAATATATGGAGGATTATCTAATACTTGGGATTATGGACCAATCGGAATGCTTATTAAAAACAATTTAAAAAGTGCTTGGATAAAAAAATTTATTCAAGAAGATGAAAATAATGTAGGACTTGATTCAGCAATACTTATGAATCCTAAAGTATGGGAAGCAAGTGGGCATTTAACTACTTTTTCAGATCCTCTAATCGATTGTAAGTATTGCAAGACAAGACATAGAGCAGATAAATTAATTGAAGATCATGATCATATTGATGCAGGAGGTATGTCTAACGAAGAATTAATTAGCTATATTAAAGAACATAACATAGTTTGTCCAAATTGTGGTAAATTAGATTATACTGATATAAGACAATTTAATTTAATGTTTAAAACGTATCAAGGGGTTACTGAAGACACTAAAAGTACAATATATCTAAGACCTGAAACAGCCCAAGGAATATTTACAAATTTCTTAAGTGTACAAAGAAGTATGCGTTTAAAAGTACCTTTTGGAATAGCACAAGTTGGTAAAAGCTTTAGAAATGAAATAACTCCTGGAAACTTTATATTTAGAGTTAGAGAATTTGAGCAAATGGAACTTGAATTTTTCTGTAAGCCAGGAACAGAACTTGATTGGTTTAAGCATTATAAAGAATATTGCAAGAATTTCTTAATTAGTTTAGGTATTAGTGAAGAACATTTAAGACTTAGAGATCATTCTAAAGAAGAATTATGTTTTTATAGTAATGCTACTACTGATATTGAGTATTTATTCCCATTTGGATTTGGAGAATTATGGGGAATAGCTAGTAGAACTAATTATGATTTATCACAACATGAGAAGTATTCTAATGTAAGTCAAGAATATTTAGATCCAGAAACTAATGAAAAGTATATTCCTTATGTAATAGAACCTTCTTTAGGTGTAGAAAGATTATTTTTAACAGTATTATGTGAAGCATATAATGTTGAAACTTTGGAAGATGGAAGTGAAAGAGAAGTATTAAAAATACATCCATATCTTGCACCATATAAAGTAGCAGTACTTCCTTTAGTTAAAAAATTTCATACAGAAAAAGCTAAAGAAATATATAAAGAATTATCTAAACATTTTATGGTATCTTACGATGAAACTGCTTCTATTGGTAAAAGATATAGAAGACAAGATATGATAGGTACTCCATACTGTATTACAGTAGATGATAATACATTAAATGAAGGAACTGTAACAATAAGAGAAAGAGATACTATGAAACAAATTACTTTAAATTTAGACGAAGTAGAAGAATATATAAGAAAGAATATTGAATTTTGAAATGCACCCCTTAAAGTAGACATTAATAAAAAAGAGTTAAGGGTTGTGGTATAATACACCTCCGAAAGGAGG
>CALVSZ010000019.1 GCA_944359705.1 uncultured Bacilli bacterium
TATATAATTATAATAATTAATCTTGGCATTATCTATCTTTAAAGCCGAATTAGGGAAAACGTATACTCTTTTATCTATTTCTTCATCGCTATTTAGAATATCCTCCATTTGATTATCTAAAAGTTGAGGATATAAACAAGAACCACAATCATATATCGGAGAAAATTCAATTTTTTTCTCTTTCTCATCTATTAAAAAGCCCCAATTCCCACTATGTCTATCAAAATTTCCTAATAGAGCATCCACAATAAACATATCCCAAAATTTTTTTATTACTTCTTCTCTATTATATAAGTCAGAATGATTAGT
This sequence comes from uncultured Bacilli bacterium, assembly GCA_944359705.1. Classification (GTDB taxonomy): domain Bacteria; phylum Bacillota_I; class Bacilli_A; order RF39; family UBA660; genus CALVVX01. The sequence goes on from CALVSZ010000019.1 coordinate 310, forward strand.
TATAGTTTCAATTATTTCATTTAAATCATTATTTACTTTACCAGACGAATTACTAATATCAATATAACTATTTTGGAAATTAGAAAACTCAGTTAATTTCATATTATTGGTATTAAAATCTAGGCATGCAACAACAGCCTTTTCTGTACCATCTTCATAATAATATTTACCTAATATAGTTTCTTGGGCTTTTATACCTATAATATTAAATATATGGCATCCTATATATTCTGAAAAAACATTATTTGTATATGATACTTCTTTGTTGTCTTTAGCGTAATTAGGAAATTTCAACAAATAATCTTTACTATTATATGTTATTGATATCTTTCTATCTGCACCACTATAATATTTATAGTTTTTAATACAATTAGTAAAATCAATCATACTACCACCCTATTCTATATTTTCTCCTTATAATTCGACACTCTTCATCAGATAAACCACAATTTAATCTATTATTAATACTAGAATACAATTCTCCTTGGTAGCAATCAATTGCATCTCTCCTTTTAATAGCATTTTCTAATGCATCAATATCTGTTTGAACATCTTCCGGTATATCAAAATCAATTATCACATCATCATTTACAAACATCTCTCTAAATTTATCATCGCTCATATTTTCATATTCTTTATACATAAAATCACCACTAATTATTTAATCATAAAAGCCATATATATAATAAAACCAAAGTATATTGCTAAAACAATAAACCCATTAATTCTATCTGCTTTATTGTTTTTATCTGGAGCTCCTAAAGCCATTGAAGTTAAAACTCCACCAATTAATCCTCCAATATGAGCTGCATTATCAACTCCTGATACTACAAAACCAAATACAAGATTTATTAAAATGATTGGAACAATTTGACTTTTAAGTACATTTCCTAAATAAACTCTATAATAATATCCAAAGTATAAAAGTGCTCCAAGTAAACCAAAGATTGCTCCGGAAGCTCCTGCTGATATTACATTATCATTAAATATTAAAGATAATGTGCTTGCAGATATAGCACTAAGCAAATATATTAATGTAAACTTAAACTTACCAAAGAAACTCTCTACTTGTGGTCCTATTACATATAATGCATACATATTAAATAATAAATGAACTATTCCTATATGTAGAAAAGCACAAGTTAATAATCGAAAGTATTCGCCATTTTTAGTAAGGAAACCTAAATTAGCACCAAATGTTATTAATGTTCCTTCATCCATTGATCCATTTCCTAAAATATACATAAGTCCAAATACAATTACACATATTATAATAATCGTATAAGTAATTAAAGAACTTTTATTAGTAAATATTTTAGCAAGTTTCTCCCCTTTATCTATGTTAGTATTATTTATATCATTAGTTATTTTAGCAAATAAATCAATTCCTTTTTCTTCAAACTTAGTTTTTTCTATTATATCTGGAAAAACTTCTAATAGTTCAGGATTTTTTAAATCTTTTACCTTATTGGCAAAAATACTTTTAAAATGTTCCTCTTCCTCAACCATAGTTACATTTTCCCCAACATCTACATATATTGATAAAACGTTCATATTAAACGTAAAAGTTTTCTTTTTTATTTGTTTAATGATTCGATTTAATTTAAATTTATCGAAGTTCATTTGTTCGTTATTGTGAATATAATGCCCAACAATTCTAACTACACGATAATCACTATCTAAATTTTCTAACCAAATTTCATCATTAATTCCATGTAATATAATTGGATTATAATTTTTTTCTGTAATAAAGTAATGTGATAATTTCATAATCATCAAGTCTTTATCTCTTATAACTAAAGTATTTTCCATAAGTTTATCCTCCTTGTAATATTATTATACTAGAAATAATAAAATAAATAAAGAGGTGGTTTATGAATAACTTTTTTAAATATTTATTATTTCTAATACCTTGGTTCATATCTTCTCTTATAATAAAAATTGATACATCTTATTATAACAATCTTAATTTACCATTTTTTGCTCTTCCTAGTTTCTTATTCCCCATCGTATGGACTATATTATATATAATTATTGCTCTATATATTTTTATCACATATGATAGATATAACAGTGAATATTTAAAATATTTAATAATTAATTTTATAACAAATCAATTATATACTTATCTATTTTTTTCATTAAAAAATAATTTCTTAGCTGTTATTGATATATTAATAGTGCTATATAGTGCAATAAAATTATATAATATAACTAAATTTAATTATAAAAAACCAAGTTATTTAATTATCCCATATATTATTTTTAGTATATATGCTTTAATACTTAGTACTTCTATTTTGTTTCTAAATTAAACTTTTCTTCTAATTTAGTAAACTCTTCAGGAACATTAGAATTAAATTCTAAATATTCATTTGTAATAGGATGAATGAATCCTAATGTTTTTGCATGTAGCATTTGTCCAAAATCATGATCTAATAATTTTTTATTACCGTATACTGGATCGTTTACAACTGGATGATTTATATATTCCATATGAACTCTTATTTGATGAGTTCTCCCTGTTTCTAGTTTACACTCGATTAAAGTTGCATTATTATATCTTTTTAATACCTTAATATGTGTTATTGCTTCTTTTGAATTATCTGCTGTAACACACATTTTTTTGCGGTTATTCTTATCTCTTCCAATTGGAGCATCAATTGTAGCACTATCTTCATTTATTACACCCCAAACAAGAGCAATATATTTTCTAACTACGGTATGATTTTTTATTTGTTCTGCTAATTTATTATGAACATCATCATTTTTAGCTATTACTAAAAGCCCTGATGTATCCGCATCTATTCTGTGAACAATACCAGGTCTTATTTCACTATTTACTTTACTTAAATTATTACAATGATACATTAAAGCATTTACTAAAGTACCACTATAATTTCCTGGAGCAGGATGAACTACCATTCCACTTGGTTTATTGACTACTAATAAGTATTCATCTTCATAAATAATATCTAATTGAATATTTTCAGGAACTATCTTTATCTCATCATCATAATTTTCATCTATAGATATCTCATCATCAGCTTTTACAATATAACTATTTTTAACTGGATTACCGTTTACTAAAACATTGCCATTATTTATCATTTTTTGAAGTTTACTTCTACTCATACTTAATTTATCTATCAAATATTTATCTATTCTAATATTATTATCATCTACATTTATAATCATTTTTTATTCCCCCTTATTTCTATAACTATTATTAAAAATATTCCTATTACTATTCCCATATCAGCAATATTAAAGATAGGAAAATTATACCCAAATATATTAAAATCTAAAAAATCAATTACATATCCATAAATAATTCTATCTATTAAATTACCAATTGCGCCTCCTAAAAGAAAAGCATATCCTAAACTTTCTATTTTATTGTTTATTTTCTTTTTAGATAAATAAATAATTATTCCAATTATTACTATAATACTAATAACTGTTATAAGTATAGTACTATCACTAAAAAGACTCCATGCTCCTCCATAATTATGAGTATATGTGATACTAAAAAAATTGTTAATTACAGAAACACTATTATTTAAGGTGCAAACTCTAGAAACTATAAGTTTTGATATAATATCTATTATTAAAAATATAATTATCACTATATATATCATATTTATCACCATTAATTATAATTTGGTAAATCATCATAATTATCATATGAACATGTACTTTTAGTAAATCCCGTATCTTCAGAATTTTCTTTTAATGTATACGAAAAACAATATACATAATCAGAATCTCTATATACAGTAAATGTTGAAGAATCTTTATCATATTTTATATTTCCATTAGGATTCACAAATTCTCCCTCATTTAAAATCCCACTATCTATTAATTTATTAAAATAAGTATCTTCATATCGATATACCTTAACATCATAACTAGTACCCAATAATGAATCTTCCTTAGATATTTTCTTTACAACACTAGTATCTAATTCTAGTTCACTTTTATATAAACTTACATAATTATTAATAGTATCTTCAATTTCTCCATAAAATATTTCTTCACTTTTTTGTCTGCTTGCCTCTAGATATTTACTAAAATTAGGGACTACAAACATAAATAATAGTGCAATAATAACAATGACTGCAATTAATTCAATTAAGGTAAAACCTTTTTTATTTAATTTCATAGACAACCTCTTTTCTTTATTATTATATAATTTAGCTAAGTAATAGTCAATATTTTAATTTTGTGATAGAATTATAGTGGTGATATTATGACAATTACATATAAAAATAAATCTATTAATTGTATTAATTGTAAAAGTTTTCTATCTAGACTAAAGGGATTTATGTTTAAAAGAAATATTAACTATGCCCTATTATTTGAACATTGTAATAGTATTCATACCTTTTTTATGAAAGAAAATATTGATGTTATTATGTGTAATAAAGATAATGAAATATTATTTTATTTTCCTAATATAGGAAAAAACAAAGTTATTTTACCTAAAAAAGATGTTTCAAAAGTTATTGAACTTCCATGTAATTATTTTAATATAAAAATAAAAGAAAAATTATTTTTTAAATGAAAATAATTTTTTCTTTTTACTTCTATCCCATAGTATATTAGTATTAAATATAAATATTAACACTATTATTAATAATACGCTGTATATAATCAAGCCTTGAGTAAAATCGCCAATTATATATATTATGGATGCTACTGCAAATAATATATCGACTGCATATATTATTAATACTGTTTTACGTTGAGAAAATTTCATGTTTAATAGTTGATGATGTAAATGATTTTTATCTGGAGCAGATATTGGTTTATGATTAATAAGTCTTCTTAATATAGCTAATAGAGTATCTAATATTGGAATAGCAAGAAGCATTAAAGGAACTATAAATGAAGTTAACGTTACATTCTTAAATCCTAATAGTGCAATTACGGAAATAATATAACCCAAAAACATACTTCCAGAATCTCCCATAAATATTTTAGCGGGATTAAAATTATGCCATAAAAATCCTAGTGTACTTCCTAACATAATAAAAGTAAGTAGTATATCTAACCCATTAGCGTTATTAATAGCCAAAGCAATTATACCTATTGTTAAGAAATATATTGAGGAAAGGCCTCCAGCCAGTCCGTCTAATCCATCAATTAGGTTAATGCAATTAATTACTGAAACAATAAACAAAATTGTAACAGGAACACTTAACATACCAAAATTAATATAAATTCCAAAAGCACTAATATCTTGTAATACAATACCTCCGTAAAGCGGTACTACTGCTGCTCCGGCAAGTTGACCCATAAACTTATATTTAGCAGGTATTGGACTAATATCATCAATAACTCCAGTTATAATTATAATAAAACTACCTATTAATATTGAATTCATTTGTAAAGATTCTTTACCAAATAATATATATCCAAGTAAGAAACCAAAGTATATCCCAAGACCGCCTAACCTAGGTATTGGCTTTTTATGCACTTTTCTTTCGTTTGGTATATCAAGTGCTCCAATATGAGTTGCTATTTTACCTACTATTGGAATAAATAAAACAGTAAATAAAAAAGTCGTTCCTATCATTAATAATATCTCTTTTAATCCCATAATTCACCTCAAAAAACTCTTATATATATTATATAACAGTTTTAACTATTTATCAATTTTTTAATTTTAGATATGTAAAGTATTATTTTTTTACAAAATTATATGAATCTTTAACCATATCTTCTATATCATATTTGCTTTCCCATCCTAATTTTTCTTTTGCATAACTAACATCAGCATAACAAGAAGCAATATCTCCTTCTCTTCTTCCTACTATTTTATATGGCACATCAACATTATTATATTTTTTAAAAGCATTTACAAGCTGTAAAACGCTATATCCTTTGCCCGTTCCTAAATTAAAAGCATCTATTCCATTGCTGTTTAGTACCCATTCTATTGCTTTAATATGCCCTTTAGCAAGATCTACTACATGAATATAATCTCTTACTCCTGTCCCATCTACTGTATCATAATCATTACCAAATACATTTAATTCTTTTAATTCTTTAGTTGCCACTTTTACAATATAAGGCATTAAATTATTAGGAACATCGTTAGGATTTTCTCCTATTAAACCACTTTTATGAGCACCAATTGGATTAAAATATCTAAGAAGTGCTATATTCCATGAATTATCTGAAATATATATATCCTTTAAAATCCTTTCTATCATAACTTTAGTGGTTCCATATGGATTAGTAGTTTCTCCTGTAGGAAATGTCTCTTTAATGGGTAAACTTTTAGGATTACCATATACTGTTGCGCTTGAAGAAAATACAATATTTTTTACATTATTTTCATTCATTACTTCACACAAAGTAAGTGTACTATCTAAATTATTACGATAATACATAAGTGGTTTTTGCACTGATTCTCCTACTGCTTTAAAACCAGCAAAATGAATTACTGCATCTATCTTGTTTTCTTTAAATATTGATTGTAATGTTTTTTTATCGCAAACATCTCCTTCATAAAATTTAAAGTCTTTATTAGTGATAGTTTTAATTTTATCTATTACATCAAGTTTAGAATTAGAAAAATTATCTATTACCACAACTTCATAGTTTTCATTAAGTAATTCTACTACTGTATGACTACCTATAAAACCTGTTCCCCCAGTTACTAATATTTTCATTTTTTTACTTCCCTTCTTTATAATAATTTGAAATTAATACATTTGAACTATAATTTAACTCATCGTATAATTCTTCAGTTATTTGTTTCATACTATTTCCATCATAATAATTATAATCTTTAAAAATAACATAACCATCATCATAATTTAAAGCATCATATCCAGGATATACATAATCTGTATCTATTCCCCACAAATTTAAAATAGTTGGCAGAATATTGATAGTACTAGTAATTGTATTTATTTGATTTTCTTCCATACTACTGTCATATATAAAGAATGCTGTTTTATTTAAAGTTCTTGTCTCATCATCAGACATAACTATATAATTAGGGTGATCTGTAAAAGCAACAATAATGGTATCTTCAAGTAAATTATCACTTTTTAATTTTTCTAATAATAATTTAAACATATTATCAGTTTCTCTAGCAGCAGATAAAGCACATAAAATTTCTTCATTATCTTCATCAGGATATAAACTCTTAATATCAGATAAATTGGTTTGACATTCAATTTTACTATAACTATATGGAGAATGTGGAGAATATGTAATTATAAAACTCATAAATTTTTCTTTTGATACAATAAGATTATAGCCATTTTTAATTATTGCAGAATCTAATTCTAATTCCTCATCCGATATTCCCATTGCTTCATAGTTATGATATTTACTATACCCTAAACTTGTATGCATATTTCCTCTATTATATATAAACTCATATGAAATATGAAATGAATTTACTCTATATCCATTATCCTTGAACAAATTTGCTATAGAATATGGATAATCATTATTTACGTAAGCATAGTTAGGAGATAATTTATTAATACTTGGATACATTCCTGTATTAGCAATAAACTCTGTATTAGCAGTTTCACCGGTTACATATCCAGGAGAATAATGATTAGTAAAATTAAACCCATGATGCATCATTTCATATATAGTAGGAGTCGCATTTTCGTTAATCATCCAATCATCCATACTCTCTAACATTACAAATATTAAATTTTTATCTTTAAAAAGGCCATAATAATTTTGTTCCTTTTTTTCACCTATTTTATGTTCTTCCAAATATTTATTTACATTATTTTTAGCTTCTATCACATTATCTTTTTTAATGAAAGAAAAATATAAATCTCTCACAATATATTCATATGTTCCACTTATCTTTAAATTATTAACAGAATTTAACCAATTAGTATAATAATTTGCATTATTGCTTAAAACAGAGGTAGAATCCCATCCATCTTGAATATTAGTTAAACTTTTTTTATTATAATTATAAATAAATCCTATTGACATTACCATAATAATTAAAATTATTATTTGAATTTTTTTCATTTTAAATTTATAACTAATTGAAAACTTATATATATAAACAATAAATAGTATAGATACTACTAAAAATAATATTAATTTTATATTTATATATTTATATACTGAACTTACAAATGATAAACCATCCCCAGAAAGGAATAAGTCTTTCCATAAAAATATATTATTAAAATATGAATGTAAAAAATAATTTACTACTGAGAACAATAATAATAAAGAATTAATACATAAAGTAAAATATCTTTTTACTTTTGGAGGTATTATATATATTATTCGCATTAACAAAGTAATCCAACACAAATTAAATAGTAATGATGTTATGGTAAAATAGTCCAATATATTAAATGTTCGATTAACAATATATTGATTAAATAATTCTATATAAATAAAATATATAATTTGCAATCAAAAAAATGTAACTTCTATAACATGATTATTATTTTTTATTATATTTTTCATTTTATTACTTTTGATATTTATTTATTATTTCATCTACAATTTTTTGACTTGCAAAGCCATCCCCATATGGATTATTTGCTTTACTCATTTTTAGGTATCCATTATTATCTAATAACAATTTCATGGTTTCATTATAAATAGTATCTTCATTTGTTCCTACTAACTTTAAAGTTCCTGCAGATATTCCTTCTGGTCTTTCTGTAGTATCTCTTAGTACTAGCACTGGTTTCCCTAATGATGGTGCTTCTTCTTGAATACCACCACTATCAGTTAATATTAAATAACTCTTATTTATAAAATTATGAAAATCAATTACTTCTAATGGTTCTATTATCTTAATTTTATCATTATTACCAATTACTTCATCTGCAATTTTTCTAATATTTGGATTTAAATGAATTGGATAGACTACTTTAATATTAGGGACTTCTATTACTAATCTCTTTACAGCATTAAATATATTTTTCATAGGTTCTCCTAAATTTTCTCGCCTATGAGCTGTTAATAGTATTAATTTATCTTCCCCTACCCAATTAAATATTTCATTATAATAGTTATCATTTACTGTATATTTCATAGCGTCTATTGCAGTATTACCTGTGATATATATTTTATCTTCATTAATTCCTTGTATTAATAAGTTATTTTTACTAACTTCTGTTGGTGCAAAGTACATATCAGTCATACAATCAACCATTTGTCTATTCATTTCTTCCGGAAATGGTGAATATTTATTCCAAGTTCTAAGTCCTGCTTCTACGTGTCCAATATCAACATTATTATAAAAAGCTGCTAAAGCTCCTGCAAATGTTGTTGTAGTATCCCCATGAACTAATATAATATTAGGTTTTACTTCTTTGATAACTTCTTCTAATCCTAATAATACTCTAGAAGTAATTTCTGATAGAGTTTGTCCTTGTTTCATTATATTCAAATCATAATCAGGCTTTATATCAAAAACTTTTAATACTTGATCTAACATTTCTCTATGCTGCGCAGTCACACATACAATACTTTCTATTTCTTTTCTTTTTTCTAATTCTTTGACAAGTGGAGCCATCTTTATTGCTTCCGGTCTTGTTCCAAAAATTGTCATCACTTTAATCATTTACATTCTCCTTTTTCATTAATTTTTCTATTTGAAATCCCATTAAAATAATAAGAAGCACTAGCATAGGCATAAAATATCGTGGTGATACTTCTACTAATAAATGCGAAGCTACTAATCCTATAAAAAACATTCTATAAAATACTAATCTACTATTTTCATTTTTATCAGTTATATTAAAAATACTAAATATATTAATTATAAACATTAAAAACCAAAAACAATATAAATAAACTTTAAAAACAGTATTATATTTTTTACTTTGGTTAATTACACTACTTGTAAAATTATCATATGTATATGAATAAACATCATTAGCAAGTACTTCTAATTTTTTTATCATAAACTTTGATAATGTTATCAAATTATAACTTTTATAGTTTTTTATTCTTTCTTTCATAAAATATTCATGCATTTGAGAAGGAGAAAAATCTTCATCTTTGGCAAAAAATTCATCTAATTTAGGTTCTAAAAACCATTCTCCATTAGAATTAATATTAGATCCTACATAAACACTCCAACCACTTCCACTTTTTGAAGGAGTATATCCCGTTGCATCTTGAACCAATTTATAATTTAAATTATTATATACACTATAACATAATACAATTAAAACAAAACTTAATAAAAGTTTTTTAAAATTATATTTTGAAAATATTATTAAATATAAATAATATAAAAATATTGCTATTAAGAAAATTATCATAATTGGTCTAAACGAATTACTTATACCAATAATTATTCCTAAAATAATACTAATAATTAAATATCTTTTATTATTAAAACTAGATAGTAAACATTCAAAAACATAAGCACTAATTATTATCATAGTATTAACAATATTAATAGGCAAAATTTTCATACACCATATAATATTAAAAGGATTAAATAACCATATTACAAGAAATAAAATTCCTTTTTTCTTATCATTAAATATTTTTTTACCAAGTAAGTACGCAAATACAGCACCGATTAAATCAACTATAATATTAAAAGTAATTGCATGATATATAGTAGTTCCAAAAACTTTCATAAACATACTTAAAATATTAATATACCCAAATAGATATGGAAACACAGCAATATATTTACTGTTTATCTCTAAATTTGAAGCTAATGATACGGCATTATAATAAAATGTCGCTTCATCACTATATACTTCATTATAATCAAACATTAATAATGAAAACCGAAGTAATATAGCTAAAAGTATTAAACTTATAATAATAATTTTATTTTACAATATTTTATTAATAAAATTATATTTTTTATTTAACTTACAAAATATATAGATAAACGCAATGCTTAATATTCCTAATATTGATGACAATAATAAATTATTTTTTAAAAATAATAAATAAATTAGAACTAATAACCCAATATAAATTATTAATACTATTTTATTGATAATACTTTTCATTTTAACTTTCTCACTTTAAATAAAAATTTTACATTACTATCATAAAATCTTTTAATTCTACTAGGTTCTTTTAATATTCTATATAACCATTCTAAATTTAATTTTATAAATATTTTAGGTGCCCTTTTTTTATGCCCACTTATTACATCAAAAGATCCTCCTACTCCAACAAATATTCCTTTTTTAAATTTATTTAAATGCTTATATATTAATTTTTCTTGTAATGGTATTCCCATTGCTACTAATATAATGTCAGGTTCTAATTCAGCAATTTCATCAAAAACTTTATCTTTATCTTTTACATAACCATCTTTGCTACCTACTATTTTTAAATTAGGATATTTTTCACTGATTACATTATTTAATGATTTAATTACTTCGGGTTTAGCTCCAAAAAAATATATTTTTTTCTTTAAAGAATCTCCTAATTCAATTAATTCATTAGCAATATCAATACCAGTAATTCTTTCTTTTACATCATAATTAATCATTCTAGCTGCTTTAACTATTCCAATTCCATCAGGAACTAAAATAGTATTTTTGTCTAAAAGTAACTCATCCATTTCTTTGTCTTTTTCACTCATCATAAAAGTTTCAGGATTAGCAGTGACTATAAACATCTTTTTATTATCTTTCAAATTTTCCTTTAAAATATTATAAAAAGATTTAACATCTTTATTATATAACTTTTCAAATAATTTTCTCATTTTAACCTCCATAATATATCTAAAAACATTATAACAAATAAAAAAACAAAAAAAAAGGTACTATACCTTTTTTTACTTTATTTGATTAAAATATTTATCTAAATCATTCATAGTAGTATAAGTAACAATAACAAATCTTCTAAGTCTAAATTTATCACTACCAACATGTACCAAATTGTCACTATTATTACTTTCTCCAATAAAAGCCATAGTAAATCCTGCTTCTTTCACTAAATTAATTGCATAATCATTATATTCATAGAATGGATAACAAAACACTGTTGAACCATTTAAAGCATCTCTACTCGCTTTTAAATCCGCTAATATTTCTTCTTTAGGTAAACATTTAATTGCACCACCTTGACCTCCAGGGCACTTACCGCCATCATGCATATCGTGAGTATGTGAATGAAGTTCAACATATTCACTTTGAGTATATTCATTTACATCAAACCAAGATGTTATTAAAAATATTGTTGCATACATTTTATATTCTTCTAATAAATCTATTGCAACTTCTGTTTTAGGGCCATCATCTATGGTAATTAATACACTCTTAGGTAATTGCAATTTACCATCTATATACATCTCTAATTCATTAGTAGTAATAGTTAAAATATTATTTTCTTTGAAATAATCTAGGTGTGTTTTAAATTGTTCTTTGGAATGGCATATTTCAGTAGTACAATTTGCTTTTTCTTCCGCATTATTTTCATCATAAAATGCATGATAATTTAATACACCTACTCCACTTGAATTATTTAAATCTGTATTATTTGATTCAATTACTTCGACAACATCTTCACTTTTTACATACAATAATCTATTATTAAATTCTACTCCATACTTACCATCTTCCATAATTATAACTGGTAATGTATATGTGTTATTTATTTTATATACTAAATTATTTTCTTCATCATAAAAATTAGTTATGTCATTTGTAATAATACTTTTATTAAATACTATATAGTTTTTGTACCTATTACTAACAGCTGTAATATTATTAATAACATCTACATCTTCATAGTAAATATAATAATTTAAATCATTTGAATTTATTTGAAAATATTTAGTATTTTCATTAATATTAATATCTAGTAATTCTAACTCAATATTTTTAGATATATAACCTACTTCTTTATAACTATCATTATTTAATTCATATATTTTTACTTCTTTATTAGTTACAACATATTGATTATAATGCGATTTAATATTTTCAAGTACTTGAATTTTATTATTACTTTCTTCTTTTTTATCTTCTGTTCTAAATAATAAGAATAATACTAAAGATAAAATAATTACTATAAGTAAAATAATTATACAAATCACATACATTTTTTTTGGTTTATTTTTCACACTAATTCACTCCTTAATATTATTTTAAAATTTTATCCCAAATTTTTACTATTTCATTTTTTGAAAAATTATAAGATTTTTTTATTGCAGCATTACTAAATTTCTTTCTTTTATTTTTATCTTCTAATAATATTTTTATTTTTTCCAAATATTCTTTCTTATTTCTATTTTTTATTACATATCCATTGATATCATCATCTATTATATCATTAACTCCACTATCGGTTTCATAAGCAATACAAGGAACACCATAACTCATTGCTTCTAATAATACCATAGGTAATCCTTCAGAAACAGATGCCATTAAAAATATACTAGAATTTAACATATACTTTTCAATCTTGTCTTTTGGTAAATATCCTGTTAAAGTAATTTGATCTTCTAAATTTAATTTTTTTATTTGTTCTTTTAAATTGCTATATTCTTTTCCATCTCCTATTATTGTTAATTTAACTTCTTTATCATCTAATTCTTTAACAATATCTATAATTTCATTATTTCTTTTCCCAATATCTAATCTACTAACAGTAATTAAATTTTTATTACTTAATTTACTTTTATTATTAGGTATTGTCTCTAACATGTTAGGAAGTAATATTACATTGGTTGTTTTATTATTTTCTAAAAATTTCTCATAATCTTCTTTTAAACCATTTGTAAGGGCACATAAATAATTTATATTTTTATATTTATTCTTTAATTTATTGATATATTTCCTATCATTATTATGATGATGATGTTCTTGAGCAATTTTTATACAATTTTTCTTTCCATATTTGCTTAACAATGTACTAAATTCCCATCTTGTAGAAACAATATTTTTAGAATTACATCTAACTAAACTATCAATTAATAATAATTTTTTCTTAATTAAAATATCTAATGAAATAAAGCCTTCTTTTAACACCGATGAATATTCATGATTATTTAATGCATTTAAAAATTGTTCTTTATTAGGTTCCCCATTATATAAATATTTAATTTTTACTTTTTTATTTATTTTTTTAGTTTGATTATTTTTTAATTTATAAAATGAAATAATTTCAACATCATACTTGTTAATTAAAGAATTAACAGAATTAATAGTTGCACTTTCTATACCGCCATAACCTAAATGAAGAACAAAAAATGTTATTTTATTAGGTATTAATTCTTCATCTTTTAAACTATTTCTAATAAATATAAAATAATATGCTAGTATTAAAGCAAAATAAATATTTGCATTTGGTTTTCTTAAAAGTGCTCCTGAATATTCTCCAATACCCAGAGCCATTACTATAGTTAAACTTAAAATCACAAATTTACTTGAAAAAATCATATATCTATCTTTTATAAGTAAAATTAAAGCATATATTGCAAAACATAGAATAAAAGCAATATATAATGCAAAACCTATATAACCATAATAATAAAATATTGCTGTTAAATCATTTTCAAGATCCATACCATATTTTGCTATTTCATAATGATTAAACCCTAAAAATTTAGTAATAGTATTGCTATTTTTAAAAATAATTTTAGCGTATATTCTTTTAACTAGTCTATTATCAGACAAATTATATGGAGTTATTTTATCCTTCATTTCTTCATAAACTTCATCTTCTCCTAAATCATTTATCATTTTTTCATATAAATAACTTTTTTTTAATATAGCAATTGCTTCTTCTTTTGTATACTCATCTTTAGGTACTATAATAGTTTCATTTTTTTCTGTATTTGATTCTACATCTTCATGTCTTAATGATGAAAATGAAAAATTATAGAAAAACAATGACACTAATAATATTAATACCGTAACAAAAGACTTAATATTACTTTTCGATTTTAAAAAATGAATATATACAAACATTAATAAAGTAATTACTAATGAATAATAACAAGATCTTGTCCCATTAAAATAAAGTAATAAAAATATAATCATTATCATAAGTATATATGATTTATCACTTTTTTTGTAAAAATATAATAATGCGATTGGAGAAATCAAACTAATAATTACACTTTGAGTATTAGCACTAGAAAACCAACCAGTCAATCCATAATCAAAATAAGTATTTTGATAAGAATTTGTTATAATAGATAATAATATACTAATAAAAATAATTATCAAAGATACATAAAAGCCTTTTTTTAACTGAATTAAATGGTTATTATGTTCTTTTAAATAAAAACATAATGAAATTGCTATTAATGGCATTTGAAATACAAGAGTTATGTATTTTATGTCATAAAATATATGATATGGATCTAATAAATATGAATTTATTAAATGTGCTATTAAGTAAAATCCAAAAGGAAGTAAACAAAGAAACATCTTTTTTTTATCTTTTATACTAAAAAAGGTATAAACAGGTATGAATATTAAATAAATAATTCTTATAATAGAAGTAAAATTTTGAAATGAAAAACTCTCTGCAGCAAATGCTATAATATCTAATATTGGTTGAGTTATAATTATAAAAAATATCCAATAATTCTCAATATATTTCTTTATTCTTTCCATATTTAAAATTCCTTTCATTTTAATTTAAAAATTAAATTAACTAACCAGTATTGCTTTAACGTTATTAAATTATAAATTGTTTTTCTATTTCTAGATAATGTATTTATATATTTATTTTCTTTAAAATTAGGAAAATTTTTTTCCATATAGTTAATTAATTTATCTATAACATCATGTTTTAGTTTGTTATCAGCTTCTGCTCTTAAAACCCTTACTATTGCAGATACATAAATATGATCTATTGCTAAAAATTCTATCATTTCCATATATTTTTGTTTTTTGGTTTGTTGAATATATTCAAGAACATCATCAAAAGCCTGTAATATTTCCAAATTTCTTTCTACATTAGAATTATTCATTGTAGAACCTTGTCTAATTAAATAGTCATATAATGATTCATCAATAAAAGAAAACTTAGAAGAATTAATAATTGCTTTTAATGTAAATGCCAAATCCTCATACCATACTTTTTCTTTAAAAGTAATTTTATTATCTATTATTATATTTCTCTTATATATTTTATTCCATACTGCCATTTTACCAAATAAAACATTTTCTAAATCAGTATCGTAATTATTTACAAAAACATCTTTTTCTTTTTTCGAATAATCTTCACTTACATTATAACTGCCACATACAACAATATCAGATTTGTCTTGTTTTGCTTTATTATACAATTTTTCAAACATATCTAATTCTACAAAATCATCACTATCAACAAAGCCAATATATTCTCCAGTTGATACTTCAATTCCATAATTTCTAGCAGACCCTTGTCCACCATTTTCTTTTATGTAACTTTTTACTTTATCAGGATACTTTTTTACATATTCATCTATTATTTTTTGACTATTATCAGGGCTTCCATCATTAACCACTATTATTTCTATATCTTCCAGTGTTTGATTCACCAAGCTATCTAAACATTTAGAAATATACTTTTCTACTCCCCAAACAGGAATAATAATACTTACTTTTTTCATTAAACCACTCCTACTTATTCAACATTTTTTTTAATTTAATAATTTTTTTAGAAAGATAACTCATCCCATAATAATTTAAAAACGCAATTATTTTTCTATTTCTAGGAATTTTTTTATATAAATCTTGTTTTCTATAATCTGAAATATTTTGATGGCAATATTTTATTAATTCCTTTAATACTTTTTTCTTATCTTTATTTTTTTGTTCAGACACCCTATTAATTGTTGTAATTAATAAATGATGAAATATTATAAATGAAATAATATTTTTATTATAAACATCTTTCTTTTTAGAATATTCTATTAAGTCATCAATTACAGTTATCATATCTAAATTTTTTAAAGAGTTGTTATTGTTCATAGTAGAAATGTGTCCACAATTACAATGATAAAATCCTTCACTAATAATAGAAATTTTAGGATTACTTAATAATATTTTAGTAGTAAAATTTAAGTCTTCATACCATACATTTTTTAAAAATCGTAAATCACCTATAATTTCTCTTTTAAAAATTTTATTACACGCTGATGGTGTAACACTGTAAATTGAATCATAAACAGTACAATTGTGATATATATTTTTATCAGGATAATGGTCAACCATATCACAAATTACTATATCACTCTTTTCTTTTTGTGCTTTATTATACATTTTTTCTAGGGCATCACTATCTAACCAATCATCACTATCCACAAAACAAATATACTCCCCTTTTACATGCTTTAATCCAAAATTTCTAGTATCAGATAATCCACCATTTTCTTTTATAAAACTCTTTACTTTATCAGGATATTGTTTTACATATTCATCAATTATTTTTTGACTATTATCAGGGCTTCCATCGTTAACCACTATTATTTCGATATCTTCAAGTGTTTGATTTACTAAACTATCTAAACATTTATCAATATATTTTTCTACATTGTATACAGGAACTATTACACTAACTTTCATATTAATTTTCTCCATATTCTTTTTTCAAATCTAAAAACAAAGTTTTAATTATATCAATTTCTTTGCAAATTTTATTCATTATATCTTTGCTATCTTTCAAATTATTATTTTCATACGGATCATTTTTCAAATCATAAATTTCAGTGATATTATCAAAATTAAAATTTTCACTAATTTTAACTTCTACAAAAACAGAATAATTATCAGTTCTAACTCCCAATTTTACTGGTCTTCTTTTAATATCAGGACATCCTCCACCCATGTATTCTAATATCGCATGATCATCACCATCATATTTAAGTAAGCTTTTTCCCTTAAAATTACTAGGTATTTTTATTTTAACTAAGTCTAAAATAGTAGCAGGGATATCTTTATTCATACAATATCCACTTATTTTTTTAGGTTTTACATTTTTTCCATATATCAAAAACGGAACATTATAATTTTCTTTATAATTGGTTAAAACATATTTTTCTCTAACTGGTGAAAAATAATATGAAAAGCCATGGTCTGCAGTTATTACAACAATAGTATCATCCATTAATTTTTCTTTTTCTAAAAATTCAAATATACCTTTTATCACATTATCACAATATGATAAAGATAAATCATACGCTATACTTCCTTTATAGTTTTTAGGTAAATTTTTAACATATTTTTCTGCTCTTTTCATATCTTCATCAATAATTTTTTCATCATTAGTGTCATAAGTAAAAAATATTTCTGGAAAATGTGCATCATCTATATGTATATAAGTTAACCAATTATCTTCTTTATTTTTTTCTACCCATTTAAAGAATTCTTGAGAAACCGTATAAAAAGATCTTTGTACTTTAAAGCAATCATAATTTTCATCAATTCTACCAAATAAATCTTTATCAAACAAAGAGTTTTTATAACCTGCTAAAAGTCCTTTAACAGTAGTATAATCTCGTTTTTTTAGACTTTTTATAAATTTTTTATATGGAAATTTATTATTGACCAAGTTTCTTGTAAAGTCTTTTTTCTTGATATCTTTAAATACATATCTATACTTTTTCATTATTTTTTGCCTAAATTCGTCATCATGTACTTTATCTGTCATTTTATATGTTTTTATTTTAAATAATACATGTTCTCCATTAGATGAAAACAATGACATTAAATATTTACTTTTATTCTTTATAAATTTAGAATATTCATCCTTTAATGTTTCTACATCTTTTTTCATACCTTCTAAATTGACACAATCATTTAACATTACCGTCTCTTTATCTTTATTTAATAATTTTTCTAAATATAATATCCAATGTTTAAAATTATCTTCCATTAAAAACTCTAGCATTTTATTTTCTTC
>CALVSZ010000020.1 GCA_944359705.1 uncultured Bacilli bacterium
ACCTTTAGTTTGTGATGTGACACTTTTATTTAATAAAAGTCACTT
Organism: uncultured Bacilli bacterium; assembly: GCA_944359705.1. Classification (GTDB taxonomy): domain Bacteria; phylum Bacillota_I; class Bacilli_A; order RF39; family UBA660; genus CALVVX01. The sequence continues at coordinate 46 of CALVSZ010000020.1, forward strand.
ATTTTTATGACAATATTGATTATTAACTACACTATATTCATTTATATATTAAAATCAAATATATTAAATTATAATTAATTAAATTAATTATTTGTATTAATTCTTTTTAAATTTTTATATTAGCTTTAGATATAAACTAATTATTTATTACATTTTTTTATGCTTATATTTTAATTTGAGTAATATAATTGTCCATAAATTTATTTGTCAAATTAATATAGAGCCAACAGATTATAAATAAATTAGTATTACCTACTCCCCTACTAAAATTTAAAAAAATAATAGGGGAGTTATAAAGAAAAAAATCTAGAATTAATATAAGTTCCTAGATTGAATTTCAGCAATTTTATTGAATACTTCACTTGCATTTTTTTCATTAATTTCAGTATACCCAAGTTCTTTTAAAGCCATAACTTTGGCAGTATTTAATTCTTGAGTACGACTCAATTTTTCTTCATTTTTTCTTGATAATTCAGCTTCCCAACGCTTGTGTGATTCAGCTAATTTAGTTCTGGAAGCTCCTCCATTTGAATATAAAGTCATTGCGGAATACTGTATACTTTCAAATACATATTGTTGATCTTCGTTATATGTAAACTCTAGTGGTTTTGTATATCCAGCAGCTTTAGAAACATAAGCAAGTATATATTTTAATTCTTTTGTATTACTCATAGCTTGTAAAAAATGATAAAAATATTTAACCGTAGTTAGGGAAGCCGGTGTTTTATCTTCATTAAACATTTCTTTTAAAATAAAAACGATATCACTTATTGCTTCTTGTTCTTCCTTTTTTAAACCATTTAATTCTATTACTTCATCTTTCAAGTTTGTAGATTTCTTTTCAATAAAAATTTTATTCCCAACGCTTTCTAAATATTCTTTATTAATTTCTAAATTTAATATTTCATTTTCTGACTTTACATTTAATAATTTATATAAAAGTTGACACTTTTCGTTTGGTATATTAGACAAATCATCATTATCAAAATAATTATAAATCATTTGTCTAGATACACCAAGGTATTTAGCTAAATTTACTTTAGAAATATTTGCCTTCTTTAGTATCAAATTAATTTTTTCTACTACATTCATTATTGTATTCCTCCTATTAATATTTTATCATTTATTTGGTCAAAGTCAATAATTCTACTTTACTTTTTCAATAATGCCACCACCAAGGCATAAATCTCCATCATACAATACGCAAAATTGTCCAGGTGTTACTGCTTTAGCTTTATCGTAAATTACTTTTATTTTATTATTTTCTAAATACTCAACGCTACATTTTATATCTGCTTGACGATATCTAAATTTACATGTACAATTAGTTATTTTTTTATCAGTCAAAAAATTAAAATCTTCGATAATTGCTTCATTTGAATATAAATATTTGTTTTCATCACCTGTTGCAATATATAAAATATTGTTTTCTATATCTTTTTTAGCAACATAAGACTTATTTTTAAATCCACCTAAATTAAGTCCCCTTCTCTGCCCCAATGTATAATACATAAGACCAATATGCTCCCCTACTACCTCATTAGTTTCTATATTTACAATTTTACCAGGTATATTAGGTAAATAGTTTTCTAAAAATTTTGTAAAATTTCTTTCTCCAATAAAACAAATCCCTGTAGAATCTTTTTTATTTGCGGTTGCCAAATCGTATTTAGAAGCTATTTTTCTTATTTCAGGTTTTGTTAAATCTTGAAGTGGAAATATTACTTTTTTAAACATGTCCTTATTTACATAAGCCAAAAAATAACTTTGATCTTTATTCTTGTCATTTGCCTTGTACAATTGCCCATCAATAACTTTTGCATAATGCCCTGTTGCAATATAGTCTGCGCCTAATTTTTCCGCTTCTTTAACGAATAAATCAAACTTTATATATTTATTGCACATAACATCAGGATTAGGTGTTCTCCCTTTTTTTAATTCATCTAGAAAATAAGTAAAAACATAATCCCAGTATTCTTTTACAAAATCAATTCTATGTAAAGGGATATCTAATTTTTGACAAACTGCTAATGCATCATTATAATCTTTTTCTTGTGGGCATATGTCGTTATTCAAGTTAGGATTACCCAAATAATCATTATTAATAGTACTATCCCAGTTTCTCATAAATAAACCAATTACTTCATATCCTTGTTGTTTTAATAGCAAGGCTGCTACTGAACTATCAACACCACCCGATATCCCTACAACTACTTTTTTCATATTTACACCTTCGTTCTATATAATTTTATCATATTTTAGACAAGAAAAAAACACATTGTGTGTTATTATATAAATAATTTTATTATTATTTTCATAAGTATTGGGAGTAAATAAGCTTCAGATAAAGATGATATAATAGATATAAAAATAGTAAATAAATAAATAATAGAATATTTTTTTAGCATATTTCGCATATTATTATTTTTTTTGCTAAACATATATTCAAATAATTTTATTGTAAACATAATACTATAAATACCTAATATTAGAATAGAAAAAATGTTTAATATTTGATGAGGAAATATATATACAATAACTCCAAGTATTCCCTTAATCCCATAGCATTTGAATATTGCTGCAATAGAAAATCCTAATAAAAAGCCTTTTAAATATATCAAAAAGACATTTAATAGTATTCCGATAATACTCATCCCAAAAATCCATATTAATGTAATATATACAAGATTTGTAATAATGCTATTTTTAAAAGCTAGTCCACTATTAATGCTAGAAGAATCTACATTAACAAAAAAATTTTGAATTTGGTTTATTACATTTGCCTTATCTGTACTATTTAATACCATTAAAAATATAGAACCAGATATTACCCCTAATATTAATATAGTTAATACAAAGTAATTTATTTTTTTGTTTGGAAAAATAATATCTTTAATTCTTGTTATTTTTTTATTCACTATTATCACCACTAAATTATATTTAAAAAGTATTGATATTATGAATAAAATTTTGTATAATGAAAAAAGAGGTGTATCATGAAAGAAGTTAATAATAAATCTAAAAAAAAAAAAAACAAAAAGAAAATAAAAAACTTAGGTACAAAAATAGTTGCTATAATAATGCTTATATTAATGGTTTTATCAGTAGTAGCAGGTATTGTTGCTTATATATAAAACAGGAAAATTAGTCTTCCTGTTTTTTATTTTTTAAAAAATTTACTAAATTTTTATTTTTATCATCTTTTTTTATTACAATAACACGGTAAAATGGTTTACATTGAATGTAAAGATTATTTGTGGTTTCTATTAATTTTTTAAATTCATTGTACTTATATTTATTAATAGTTTTTTTTGTTTTTGTAGTAATTCATTTTCATAAAATTCTAAATCATATATAAGTGGACTATTTTGTCTTTTAATATCAAATATGTACGAAATTTTCATAATAAATTTAAAGATATATTTATTAAAGATTAAAACTAAGATAACAAGAATAGAATTTATTATTATAATACCTAAATAAAAATTATTATTTTTAATCGCTCTTATTATTCCAGGTATTATAATAAATGCCTCAATAGTTATAAGGCAAAAAATATCCATTTTAAAAATTTTTTTATATTATTCTAAATATTCTGCAAAAGTTTCTTTTGTAGTACAATTATATAATTTTTGATTATTAAAACTAACTTCTTTTTTCATACAAAACCTCTATTTCTGACTTAAATATATCATATATAATTTTAAATGTAAATAAAGACAGAACTTAAAATCCTGTCTTTAAAACTTAAAATATTTAGTTTTCTGCTTCTTCTAACATATTCACAATGTAGATACCATATCCTCTTTTGGGATTATCTACTACTACGTGTGTTACTGCACCAATAATATAATCTTCTTGAATAATTGGACTTCCGCTCATTCCTTGGACTATTCCACCTGTTTTTTCAAGCAAACTTTTATCAGTAATTTCAAATAATATATTTTTAGTGTCCTTATCTTCTTTACTAAGTGAAATAATGTTTATATCATACTCTTGAACTTCGTTTCCATTTAATACTGTAAGTATTTTAGCATTACCTGTTTTTATGTCGTTTACAGATGCTACTTTGTATAATTTTTTATTTGGAATATCATTAGTGTAATATCCAAATATACCAGAAGATGTATTTTCATTAACATTACCATATACTATTGAAGAATCATATCTAGCATTTTTTTCTCCAGGATTTCCATCATTACTTGGTGTAATACTTGTTACGGTTGAATTATAAATTTTACCATCTTTTATTTCTAATTTCTGTCCTGTAGATTTTTCTATTATTTCGTGCCCTAATGCACCATATAACTTAGTATTAGGATCTATAAAAGATAGTGTTCCAATTCCTGTAATAGAATCTTTTACATATAGTCCAGTTTTTAATATATTATTGTTATCTTTTATTAATTTTAGCGATGTACTATATTTTTTATTTCCTCTAATATAGTTTAATCCTATTTCCTCATTATTTCCTATTTTTTCTAACATATCTTCGATATTAGTAACACTTGCATTATTTATTTCGGTTATCATATCTCCTATTCGTAGTCCAGCCTCTTCAGCTGGATTACCGCCATTTACTTTATATGTTCCTACAATAACTATTCCTTTCGAGTTTAATTCTATTCCTATGTTTTCTCCTCCTGCAATTATATATTCAGAATAAGCAAGTACTTGGATAGGAAAAATCATAAGGATTATTAAAAGAAGAAGCAATTTACTTTTAATTTTTTTTGGCACACTATAACATCTCCTTTTACACAGACTACATTATTATAATGGTTTAATAAAATTTATTTATAAGAGTTAAATTGTACCATTTTTTTTAAAAAATAACATATAATTTAATGGTGAAAATATGAGTAATATAACTTTATCTTTGGGAATTACATTATTATCGGGAATGTCTACTACATTAGGATTTTTTTTAATATTTATAAAGACCAATGATTATAAAAAAATTTTAATATCATCCTTAGCATTTGCTTCAGGAGTTATGTTAACTATTTCAATAACAGATTTATTGCCTGAATCGTTAATATTATTAAATAATAATTTTAATAATGTAATTTCAATATTTATATGCATAATATTTATTATATTAGGAATAATATTATCAATGATAATTGATTATTATTTACCAGACAATAATTACCAAGATAAACAACTATACAAAGTTGGATTTATAACAATGATTTCAATTATTTTGCATAATATCCCTGAAGGGATTATAACTTTTATAACGTCTACTAAAGATATCACTCTAGGAATTAATTTAGCAATTGCTATAGCCTTACATAATATCCCTGAAGGGATAAGTATTGCAATGCCGATTTTTTATTCAACTAAAAGTAAATTTAAAGCTTTTATTTACACTTTTATTTCTGGAATGTCTGAAGTATTTGGAGGATTTATAACTTTAATATTTTTAAAAAAATATATAAATAATACTATCTTAGGTATATTATTTGCAATAATTTCTGGGATTATGTTAAATATTTCTTTATGTAAATTATTACCAGAATCGTTAAAATATAATAAAAGAAAAATAGTCTTTATTTCTTTTGGAATTGGTATATTATTTATATTAATAAAATTCTGTAAATAATAGAAAAATTAATGACAAGCAAAAAAAAATTTGTTATAATGTAAATATAATAGGAAGGGAAGAAAATATGAATGTAATTTTATTTATGACTTTAGAAAAACATAACATATATTTTGTTAGCGAAAATTCTACTTCATTTTTTATTGCAGTCCCTAATAAGGAGTTTAGTAGCACTAATATATCAATTGAATTAAAAGGTGATTATGATTCTTTTAATTTAAATACTAATGACTTAGAATATGTAAAAGCTTTAGTTAAAGATGCTTATACGAATATTGATAATTATAATATATCATTAGTTATTCCTATAACAGAAAATGGTGAATTAAAAGAAGTACGTGTCGATGGTAATGATATTAGTTATGGTAAGTTAGATATGATTATAGGAAGAATTATTAATTTAGCTTACAGCATTCTTACCGAAAATGGTATTCAAGTAAATAATAAAATAGTTTTAATAAATAACGAAAAATATAAAAATTTTATATCATGGTTTTTAGAAAGGTATAAAGATAGGTGTGAATACAAAACATATTTGGAATTAATTACAATAACCAATAATAATAGTATTTCTTTAAATAAAATAGAAATGACTGATATTAATTTTGTAATTGGAAAAGAAGAAAAAGATCCACCTCAAAAACCTAAAGAATTAACAAATACACTAGAATTAGATCCTAATATTGTAATAGATGAAATTGATCTTCCCACTAACTATGTTAATAGAAAAGAAGAAAAACAATTAGGATATGTTTCTTATTGCTTATTAGGAATTATGTCAGTAATTATTTCATTAGTATTGTTATATGTTTTGTTATAAATACTTTTTGTTGTAACGTAAAAGAACTACTATGGGTAGTTCTTTATTCATCTTTAAATATTTTTACAATTACTGGTTTTATTAATTCAATCACAACAAATGATAATAAATTAATCACAATTACAAATAACATTTGTGATATAGTTATTTTACTTAATTTAAATATTTCACCTATAGGAGTAAAAAATACAAGTATTTGAACAACCAGTAATAAAATAATACCTATATTTAAATATTTATTACTAAATATTCCTCTTTTATGTATTTGTTCTTTTAATGAACGACAATTATAAGCAAAAACGAATTCATTTATTATTATACTAAATAAAGCCAACGTTTGGGCTATAGATGTACCCAAATAACTATAATGATAATATATAAACAAACTAATTAATGTTTCTAAAACGACAGAAATAATTAGAAATGCACTAAAGAAATTAGTAAATATTCTTTTATTTAAACCATTTGGTTTTCGTTTCATAATATTATTAGAACCCTTTTCAAATGCTAATGTAATTGAAGGGATAGTATCAGCTACTAAATCAATATATAATATATGTATTGCCGAAATAATAGTATTCCCAGTTAACATTCCAAATAATATTATTGCAATTTCAGTAAAATTACTAGATAAATTATATAATATATTTGTTATAACATTATCATAAATCCTTCTTCCTTCTGATATAGCTACTATTATAGTATTAAAGCTATCATCTAATAAAATAATATCTGCAGTATCTTTAGTTACTTCTGTTCCACTCTTCCCCATTCCGATACCAACGTTTGCAAGTTTTATAGCAGGAGCATCGTTTACTCCATCTCCAGTCATTGCTACTACTTTACCATTTTTTTGAAAAGATTTTATTATTTGTAGTTTGTTTTCTGGACTTACCCTTGCAAATACTGAATATTTTTTTATATATTTAATTAAATCTTTTTGAGTTAGACCAACTAATTCAGTTGCACTAATACATTCTTCTTTACTAGTACATATGCCTACTTCCTTTGCGATAGAAAAAGCTGTTATTAAATTATCTCCAGTTAGCATAATTGGTCTAATATTTGCACTTAAGCAATTATCAATAGATTCTTTTATATTATTACGAACAGGGTCTTTTAATCCAACTAAACCTAATAATATTAAATTATCTTCTTGAGTACTAATTTTATTTATATTTATTTTTTTATTAGGAATTATTTTGTATGCAAATGCAATTACCTTTAAACCTAGTTTTGACATTAAGTTTTCTGCTTTTAAATAATCATTTTTAATTTTACTATCTAATTTTGTAATTTTCCCATTTATTAAAGTAGTATTACTCTTTTTTAAAATTATTTCTAAACTACCTTTAGTATATATTTTATATTCTTTATCAATATCATATATTACACTCATCATTTTTCGTTCAGAATCAAATGGTATTTCAAATATTTTTTTAGCTATATCTGATTTTAAATTTTTATTTTTTAAAAATTCTTTTAGAGCAATATCTACAGCATCTCCAGTATAAGTATTTTTATCATTAATAATTGCTGAATTAGCATAATTAATACAATTAATCAACTCGTTATTACTTTTTAAACTTATAAAATTATTTTTAGTTAAATCAGAAAAAAATTCTACCACTTCCATTTTATTTTCCGTTAATGTACCAGTTTTATCAGTACATATAATCTCTGTAGCTCCTAATGTTTCAATAGCTGCTAAGTTTCTTACTATTGATTTTTTCTTGGCCATTTGGCTTACACCAATTGACAAAGTAGCAGTTATAGCAATTGGCAAACATTCTGGGACACTAGCTACTATCATGGAAATGCACAACATTGTAATATTTATAAATGTATAACCGTTAATTATTCCATATAACAAAACAAATGCAATTAAAATAGATGCCACTATTAATATAAATTTACTTATTTTTTGTACTTTTAATTGAAGTGGAGTTAATGGTTCCTTATCTACATCCATAATTGATGCAATTTTACCTAATTCAGTATTCATCCCTGTTGCAACAACAATTGCTTCAACTTTACCTGAAACAAGAACTGTCCCTGAATAAATCATATTATTTCTATTTGACAATAATACGTCGTTTTCAATTACATCTTCAAATTTAGATACATTTTCACTTTCTCCAGTTAATATTGATTCGTCAGTTTTTGCATAATAACTTTTTACAATCCTGGCATCTGCTGGTATTTTATCGCCTGATTCTAATATTATATAATCACCAACAACTAAGTTTTTAGAATTAATTTTGCTATGTTTTTTATTCCTTTTAACAGTTATATAATTAACAGAATATTTTTTTAATTTACCAATAGCATCTTCTGCTTTTGATTCTTGTAAAAATCCCATTAAACAATTTATAAACGTGGTGCCTAAAATAACTATTGGCTCTAAGAAATCTTCTTTATTAATTATTGCATATATTAAAGATAAAATACCTACCACTAACAAAAGTATTATCATAACATTTTTAAATTGATCAAGAAATAATTCTAATTTTGTTTTTTTATCCTTTTCAATAATTATATTTTTCCCAAATTTCTTTCTGTTTTGTTTTAAATTAAAATTTGTAAGCCCATTTTCTGATGTATTAAATTCTATATATATTTCATCTATGCTTTTTTTATAAAAGTCTTTCATTATACCCTCTTTTCTATTTTAATTATATCATGTATACTTTAAGAAGTAAATTAATGAAAGAAGCTTTACTTGGTTTTGCATGTAATAAAACTCTGCATTCAAATCTATATCATGTACTTGTTCACAATTTGGGAACTTCTAATTTCTTATACTTGAATCCTTTATTTTGATAATTACATACACTATAATTTAGGGCACGCATTAACTCTGAGATAGGATTTTTAGTTAACCTTTTGCTTATATAGTGCTTTTACTTCATATTTTCTACATCTAGAAAGTCCTTTTTGAAAACCTATTAATCTTTTTTATTTTTCATTATTTTTTTATAAAGAAAATGTAAAAATCGAACTTTTCTTATAAATTAAAAAAATATTTTCCATATAAATGAAAAAATATTTTTATTCTTCAACTTTAAAATCTTCCAAAGTACCATTTTCCAACATAATTTTATTTACTTTATCAGATACTTCTGTTAATTTATCAGAACATTCTTTAGCTAATTTCATAGCTTTAGTATATTTTTCAATTGCATCATCTAAGCTTACTTCACCGTTTTCTAATTCTGATACAAGTTTTTCTAATTCTCTAATTTTATCTTCAAATTTCATTTCTTTTTCTTTCATATTTTATTCTCCTACTTTTATTATTTTAGCATCAATAACTCCATCTGATAGATTGATTTTAATATCATCTTTTTCTTTTAACTTTGAAATAGATGCTACTACCATATCATCTTTTTTTACTATGGCATACCCTCTTTTTAAAGTGTTCATCGGATTTAATACTTCTAATTTGCTAATTAAGTTATCTAAATTTTGTTTTTTAAACTTGTAAATAATTTCTGGATTATTAAATATATAACTATTCTGATATTTAAATAATTCTACTTTTGCACTATCAATAATTACTTTTACTATTCGATTAATTTTATCAATTAAATTATCTAAATTTTGTTCTTTAACTTCATAAATCGCAGTTGGCCTTTTTAGAACAAAACTATCTTCTAATTTATGAAGTTTTAATTTACTAGTCTCTATAATATTTAATAAAGAATTATAGCTTCTACTTTTAGCAGTATCTAAATATGTAATTATTGTATTAATGTCTGGTACTGCTAGTTCTGCAGCTGCAGTTGGTGTTGGTGCTCTTAAATCTGCCACAAAATCTGCAATAGTAAAGTCAACTTCATGGCCTACAGCACTAATTACTGGTACTTTAGAATTATATATTGCTCTTGCTACTATTTCTTCATTAAAAGGCCACAAATCTTCGATAGATCCGCCTCCCCTACCTACTATCAAGGTATCAATGTCATAAGTATTTGCTATTTCTATTTTCTTAGCTATATCTTTGGCAGCATCATTTCCTTGAACAAGTGAAGGGAATAGTATAGTTTCACATACTGGATATCTCCTTTTAATAGTAGTAAGTATATCTCTAATTGCTGCTCCCGTTGATGCTGTTATTATCCCAATTCTTTTAGGAATTCTTCTAATTGGTTTTTTGTGTTCTTTATTAAAAAGGCCTTCTTTAGATAATTTTTCTTTTAGTTGCTCAAAGGCAATATATAAATTACCTATACCATCTTCTAACATATCGTCTACATATATTTGATATCCGCCACTAGCTTCATATACGCTTACTCTTCCAGATACCAATACTTTCATCCCATCTATAGGAATAAATTTCAAACTTCTAGTATTTGATGCAAACATTATAGCACTTATTCTTGACGTTTCATCTTTTAATGTAAAATAGAAGTGTCCCCTAGTATGTGCTTTAAAATTTGAAATTTCTCCTTTTAAATATACTTTTCTTAAATTTTCATCACTTTCAAATTTCCCTTTTAGATATCTTGTTAATTCAGTAATTGTTAAATAATTATTCTCCATTTTTCCCCTCATTATGATATACATTATCAAGAACGCCATTAATTATTTTACTAACTTGATCATCAGAATATTTTTTTGATAAATTAATTGCTTCATTAATAACAATCGGACCTTCAATTTTAGTATTTATAAGTTCATATATTCCTAGCAAAATAATCGCTTGATCAGTTAATCCTAATCTATTCATTGGCCAACTTCCTAAATATTTATTAGCAATATTTACTAAACCATTTTTATTATCTATTATTCCCTTTAAAGAATCAACAATATATTCACTTAATTCTTCTGATTTATCAGTGATAATATCATTTACATCATATTTTATATTATTTTTATCATATAATAAAATTTGATATAATAAAATCATAATTTTTTCCCTTGATTCAGTTCTATTTAATGCCATAAAATCACCTTCTTTACTAGAATATCATAAAATTTATATTTTTTAAAGTGCTAAAGAAAATTAAGTATGATTTACATATAATTTTACTTTATTTTAAGTTTTTTTAGATTTTAATCTATGCATTACATTTTTACTACTAGTATTATTTCTAACATAATCTAATGCCAATTGCATATCTTCTCTATTTACATACCTTTTATCAAGTATATTCATATTTCCCATGAGTTCATACACATCTATTAATGGTATATAATATTCAATCCTAATATTGGCAAAATATTCACTATAATGGACTGTTTCTACATGGAGGCAATTATTATTACACAATTCAATAAACCACTTAAATTAAACGTATTTACATCATTAAAACACTTACCTAATTCATAACTATTATTATGTTTAACCAAAAGTTATGCATAACAAATAAATCAAACCCTGATGACAAGTACATCTTATATTTTGCTATTACTATATCTTTAGGATTATAGTATATCTTCCCTTTATTAATCATTTTATCACTCTTTTCTAGTTGCTTCACTCTTTTTATAAGAAGATAATAATTTAATTCTTTTATTAGCAATTTCCTTACTATATCCTTGTTTATATCTATTATTTAATTTATCAATATTCCTTTTTAATACTTCGTTCATTGATACTTCAAGTTCAATATTAGCAATTTTAGATAAAGTAAGCAACAAATTAGCGAGAATTTCAATTAACTTGTTTTCATCATCAATATAAATTATTTGATAAGAATAATAAACAAGTTTTTTCCATTCGTTATCAAAATTATAATTAGCAATATTATTATCTAATATATCTATATATATTTCATCATTTAGTATTTTAAATAAACATTCAGGATCTCTATTTTTTATACTTTGAAGCAATATTGGAGTATCTATTATTTGTTTATCTAATTCTTTTTCAGTGTTATTTTGAATATATTTACCAATGTCTTCAAATCTTAAATTATAATAACTAGAAAGTGAGGCTGCTATATACCATACAATATCCCCAATTTCAATAATAAGATTATCTTTTAAAATTTTTTTACTATCATTATTTAAGTTATGAGTCTTATATTTCTTAAAAGTATCAATAAGTTCTCCTATTTCTCCAATAATTCCCATTTCACCATTCATTTTTTTTACTTCATCATTATCAAAATTATTCATTGTCCTTCTTGCTAATATTCCATATTCTTTAAACGTAAAATTATCAGGGTTAATAAACGCTACCATTTTTTGCCCTAAACATCCACCTTTACACATTTCATAATTAGGACAACTTAAACATTCTAATGCACTACAATTTTTAAAAATTCTTATATCTTGAAAATATTTTGAATTATATATTTCTTTTAAAGAATTATGATATATATTACCACCACTACCTAAGTAATCAAAGTATTTCATAGCATCACATGGATAAACATTACCATCAAATCCTACTATTAATGATTTTTCAGCAGCACTACATTCTGTTTTCTCAATTCCTAAAAAATTCCAAGGACTGCCTAATCTTATTTTTTCTCCATATATTTTTTTATATTCAATCATTTTATTTCTAAACCATATAAGTTCATTTCTATCTAAAAGTAAACTCTTAGTTCCTCTTCCATGTGGTACATATCTAAGAAATGATAAATTGGTTGTTTTAACACTATCTAAACTAAAAAATAATTTTATTACTTCATCTATGTCATATAAAGTATCTTTTAAAATAACATGGTGAAATCCTAATTTAACATTAGTTTTATTTAATAATAAAGGAAAGAATTCTTTTAATTTATCTAGTGTTATAACTCCATCTAAAGTAAGATTATAAGTGGTTGAATATATAATTTCTTTAAGACCAATAGTATTTAAATAACCTAAATATTGAATATTTTCTAAAGTGGGATCACACATTGAATAAAGTTTTATATCAAGTTCATTGTTATTAGCATATTTAATTACTTCATCAAGTTTAGGATATAATGTCGCTTCTCCTCCAGTTAAAACAACGCTTTTAATATCTAACTCTTTAACCTCATCTATTATTCTTTTAACTGTATCAATATCTAATGACTTATAATCAGTGTTTTTTGCTTTACTAGAGCAGTGTTTGCACCATCTATTACAGTGTTCAGTTAATTCTATTTTTACTTCTTTCATATATATCACCTTTTGAATTTCGTGTAAATTTTATTCTATCATAATTTATGTAAAAGTAAATAATATTTATTATAAATTGATACAAAATAAAAACATAATCTATAAAATAGACTATGTTTAACTTTTTATATACCAAGTATCACTGATATTACAGTTTTCACTAAGTGGCATTGGATTAGGTAAATATAAAGACGCTATTATTGGCATTTTAAAAGCTGTTCCAAACATAATACACGTTCCTGGATGTAACGTTTTTATTTTTTCAGTTAGAATATCACTTGAACTTGCAATTATATCTTTAACAATTTTTAAATCTAATGGATGAAAAATTTTGAATACTAGAAAATTACTACATTGTGATAATACCGTTTGACTTATCTCTGATGGCCTTTGAGAAATTACTCCTAATATCATTCCGTATTTTCTACCTTCTTTTGATATTCTTTCGAATATATTGTATCCTAATATTTCTACATCAGTATCATTCAAAATATACCTATGAGCTTCTTCCAAAACAATATGAACTGGGAAAGAAGCTCTTTTCTCTAATCTAGTTATGTAATCAAATAATAATTTGGAATATATTTTAACTATTACTTTAGCCATTCTATCATCAACATAATTAATATTAAAATTAATAATTTGTGCTTTTCTACCATTTGAGCATAATAATAACCACTTAATATATTCTGGCCTATTTACATAGCTATTAAATCTAAAATAATTAACATAATCACTATTTATTAATGAATTTAATCTAATTGTAAGAATATTTCCATATTCGTAAACCTTATTATTACTTAATGAACCTTCCGATATTAAAGCGAATTCTAATGCTTTATAAAAGTCTTCAATTGTATATTGAATTTCACCATTAGGCATACTTAATTCAAAATCATCAGAAATAAGACTTTCTAGATAGCTAATAACAACTTCTACATCAGCCATTTTTCCTGCCTCGTCAACATAAATGCATTGTCTAATTGTTCTAGTCCATCCGCCTTTTGTTAAATTTAAATTTAAATTTATATCTTTGGTGTAAAATTTTGATAAAGTGGAAGTTATTTTATTTCTTATTTCAATTGGTTTTTCTCCCCCGTATATAATATTTAATAAGCACCTTGCTATTATATCATTTTTCTGTTTTATTACTTTATCCTCTTCTTGAGCAAAGTATCCGACTAATTTTAAGGCCTTTTCAATTATTGGTATTTGTAATTGATTACTTACATTTAAAAGAAGGCATAAATCATCTAGTGTAAGTAACCAAAAAGGTATTCTTAATAGTTCAACGTTCTTTGCGTGCAAATCAGTAGTAAACACTTTATAATTTAAATTACTGTTTTTAGCTCCTATATTATTAAAAGCCGTTTGATATTCGCCATAAGCATCAAATAAAAATATATTAGTTCTAAAAGGTAAATCTTTATAATCATAAAAAATACTTTGAATTATTTTAGCAACACTACAGCTCTTACCACTACCAGAATTACCTAGAATAGCAAAATGATTAGAAAAGAAGTTATTAACATCTATTTTAATTTCATAATCGTTATATATAAATGATTTACCTACTGTTATGTAGTTATCAGAATTATTACTTAAAATTATGTCTAATTCATTTTTAGTTATAAGATCACAAGTTGAATTTAGTGGTGGTTTATTAATGTCACCGTAAATAAATTTATTATTAACAATTTCTCCAATTAATATTATTTCTATATTATTATTAATAAAAGAAACCACTTCTCCAACAATAACATTTGTTTTTGATTTAAATATAACATTTTTCCCTATAAGATTTTCAGTATTATATAAATCAATTTGGGGAAGCAAAATTACTTTATTATCTTTTATTTCAATTATTTTACCTAACATATTATCACCTAGTATAATTTTATCATAAGATAATTTTATTTACAATAATATTTAATGGTGAATATATGAAGATAATTGCTCATCGAGGATTATATGATAAGGTAGTTGCTGAAAATACTTATTTAGCTATTTCTAGAGCTTTAAATAATAATTCTTTAGTAGGAGTTGAAATAGATGTTAGATTAACTAAAGACAATAAAATAGTAGTAATTCACGACAAAAATATAAGCAGAACTAGTAATGGGTTTGGTATAGTAGAAAACATGACTTTAAGTGAACTACAAAAATATAATTTTGGAAGCAAAAAATTTTATCAAACTATACCAACATTAGATAAAGTGTTAGATATAAGAACCTCTAAAATAATTTTAATTGAGATTAAGATTAATAGAAATGTTAATAACTTTTACAAATCACTTATAACAATTTTAGAAAAGTACAAAAATAAAAATATTTATCTAATGTCTTTTAACAAAAATATTATAAATAAATTAAGAAAAAAGTTTAAATATTACAAAGTTGGTTTTATTTATTTAACCAACAAAATTAATTACAATTATAAAAATGATTTTTATGTTATTAATCATAATTTTATAAATAAAAAGCAAATCAATACTTTATTTAAAAAAAATAAAAAAGTATTTTTTTGGACATTAAATAAATTTAACGAATTGCAAAAAATTAATTCTCAAATTAAAAATATAGATGCTTACTATATATGTAGCGTTTATAAAATTAAACATTATTTACATAATTAATATTATAAAAGAAGACTACTTGTTTTCTAAATAATCTTCTTTTACATTAGAATCAATATCTTTTTCTACTTCTTCAAAAGTTTCTTCATCAGGTATAATTTCCCAAGGTTCTTCATCTTCTTCAATTGCTATTTTTACCTTAGTGTCTCCGACTATTTCTATTCCTAATTCTTTTTCTATTTCAAAATCTATAGAATTACCATTTTCTTTGGCACTAACACAATTAGGTTGTTTCAAACTTCTAACTATAATATCATTGTTTGTACTGTCTGCTTGAGTCTTAGCATGAATAGTTGCTTGTTCTTTATAATTTATTGTTTTAGTAATAACTGTTGTTTTGGAATCATTGTCATATGAATACCATATATTTACATCAAAACTGCCGTCAACAATTATTTTTCCATTTTCTTCATATCCTTTAAAATTATGGTTAATTACCCAACATCCTAAAACAGTGGTAGGCGTATTTTCTGTTTTAATTGAGTATTTATTTTTATAATATTTCTTACCCTTCCCTATTACAGCTTTTGTTACTATTTCTTTATATGCCATAAAAGAATCACCCCTCACAATAATCTATGACTAAAATAGGAAAAAAGTACCAAAAAATTGACTTTTAATTTATTATTAGATATAATACATAATAATTTTGCAAGGAGTGGAATATATGAAAAATGTTCAAGAAAATTTGTCTATAATAATAGACAGTAAAATTGATGAATACAAAAAAATATTTGAGGGTCTTAATGAACAAGAAAAAGAGCTACTCTTATATAAAAAGATAATTGAACTACAATACAGTGAAAACGAAGAAAAAATAGATAAAGAGTATCTTGTATTAGCAATTAAAAAAGCATCGGGATTAAATATAGGATATGTTAAAACATTACTTATTTATTTAAGTCATGGTGAAACTTTAAAGGCAACTGAACAGTATCAAATTTTAAAAAAATATACAATAACATCTTAGATAATTATCGAATATTAACAAAAGAACTACATATAAGCTCTGCATTAGAGTTATCTCATTTATTTACTTATATGTTATGGAATGGATATTATTCTGCAACTAAAAGTCATTATTATAATATGAAAAATAGAACAAATATTGCTAATTTTACTTTTTTAGATGTTATAAAAGGTTCCGGTGTATGACTTAACTACTCGGAATGCTTACAAGATTTTTTACTAACTTGTGGAAAAGGTGCTTCCATATTGCTTTGTAGTGTACCTAAAGATAAATCAATTCAAAGAGATTATAAACCCCAAATAGAACAACACAATGCCAAAAATAAAACTGAATTATTAAAGTTATCCATTTTTGCTATGTTAGCAAATAAATTATTTAAAGTTGACGGAAATCATGCAATTACTTTAATTAAAGACATAATAAAATGTTCGCTTATGATCCAACAAATTTATTGGTTTTAAACGTTCTTAATAAAAACATTGGAGAAATTATTAATGGTAAAGGATCTTTTAAATTATTACCAATGCTTACTTTAAATATATTAGCAAATTTAAATTCATTTCCTTTAATAGAAGAATTACTCAATACTGAAAGTCATCAAGCATTTAATAGGAAAGAAATTATATTTAGTTTTGAAAACACAATGGAACATATAATGAATAATATGCCATTATTAGATGATGCTTATGATAATGTACATAATGAATTACAATCTATTTTAGATAATTATGAAATTTTAAAAGCAAAAACAAAAAAGAAATAGCGATTTTTATATTAAGTCGCTATTTTTTATAATAAAAATATTTTTATCTTTATAAAAAGCATAAAACACGTCTTCTATATTTATATTCTTTTTCTCAAGTATTGTGTAAACCCATTTTTTATCTTTATTTAAATGTTTTAAGGTATCAACTTGAATATTACTATCTAATATTAAAGGAAGCGGTAATGGAGACTTTTCTTTAGCATAATTAAACACTGATAATGTGCCATTGTTTTCTAATATTGCATATTCTATTTCTTCAATACTTCTATATCCTTTATCTCTTATTTGAACAAGTAAATCATCTAAATTATATTTTTGTTTAACCATTTCTTTATAATTTATCTTTCCATTTTTAATAATTACAGAAGGATTTCCATCTAGAAAATTACGAATTTGTGGTTGCTTTAAAGTAATAAAAGCAAGTATTAATTGAAGGAGTGCTAATGTTGCTATAGGAATTATTGTATACAGCATTGATTTATCAAAATTCTCAATACTTATTACTACTAAATCAGCAATTAATATAGAAACAATTAAATCTATTATTCCCAATTGACCAACTTCTCTTTTACCCATTATACGATACAATAATAATATAAAAAAGTAAAACACTACAGTTCTAAATAATATAATCAAATATTCCATTTTTATCACCTATTAAATTATGATACATATTCTATTTTTTTATACACTTTCATATAAATTATTAGGTGATTTTATGATAAAAAAATATTTAATTAGTTATGCATATACTTTAGGAATAATTATTGGAGGTACTTTTTTAATTACAGTATTAAATTATTTTAATATTTTTACAAGTAATTTAACAAATATAATTAAATTAATTATTGTAATTGTTTCAATGTTTATTGGAGCGTTCCTTCTAGGAAAAAAATCTTTAAAAAAAGGTTATATTGAAGGAATAAAATATAGTATAGTATTTATTGTATTATTAGTGATTATTAACTTATTGTTTGTTAAGGAATTTAATGTAAAATCAATAATTTATTTTTTAATAATTATTATTTCTTCTACATTTGGTAGTATGTTAGGAATAAATAAAAAGAGAAATTAAATTCTCTAGGCTCTGTAAATTTGAGTGGGGAGCAAATTTTTGAAAAACACTTATAAAATAAGAATAAAACGAGGATTTTTTAT
>CALVSZ010000021.1 GCA_944359705.1 uncultured Bacilli bacterium
CACCTCCTTTCGGAGGTGTATTATACCACAACCCTTAACTCTTTTTTATTAATGTCTACTTTAAGGGGTGCATTTCACCTAGAAGACTAATCTTCATCAGATTCTTTTTTCTTTGATTTCTCAGAACTTTTTAACTTTTTATTTATTTCAGTTGTATTTCTACATATAGTTAATAAAATTAATGAAAATTCATAGGCAATTCTTGCTATTACATTACCAAAAATAATAGTTAAAATAGCGCTTAACACATTTACAGAGAAAAGTCCTAAACCTACTAAAGTTAAATAAATTGCTGTTATTAAATAACATACTTTAAGAATAACTTCTAATAACATTTTCTTAAATGATAAGAATTCATAAAGCCATCCTGTAAAACCGGTAAACTTATTTTCATTATCTTTTTTTAAGAATAATGCATATACAATAATACCTCCTGCTATTGCAATTACAATTGAAATAATCATCCAAATGCCTAATCCTGCCAAACCTGATATTTCTGAACTTCCTAAAGAACTACCATATCCATAGTTTCCATATCCATACATATTCATACTCCTCCTTCCTAATACTATTATATCAAATTTATAACAATATTACAAAACAAATTTTTTCATAAATACATATGTAAGAGAAAAAATAACACTAACTAACAAAAACACCTTCATCACAATGTAAAAAATACTTTCTTTTTTTTCCATTTTTATTACCTCTCTCTTAAAATTATAGCATAAAATTATTATTTTTTTAATATAATATATTGTCAAAGATTATTTTTTTTGATATAATGAATTATACAAAGACGGGGCTTTAGCCAAGTGGTAAGGCGTGGGACTGCAACTCCCTGATCACCGGTTCAAATCCGGTAGGCCCCTCCAATATTTTGTTAATTGCAATCGAAAGATTGCTTTTTTTCGTATCCATGCTATAATAATTTATCAAGGTGATTCAGATGAATTTTAACGAACTTAATATAAGTAATTTTAATGAAAATTTAGATACAATTCCTTCTTATATTGATATGCAAAACTTTAATTACATAATAGAAATTATTAGAAATGCTTTTAAAAGATTAAACATAAATCCTGAAGGAAAATCAATCTATTATAAAAGATATACTAATGGTAATAGTGTATTAGCGATAAAAGTATCACAAGGTGATGACAATGATATTAGTAATTATATGTTTAATGGCTGTGATGTTTTTGGGGGTAAATGCAATGTTTATATGCATTCTAAACCAAAGTCATCACAAAAATCTATGAACATAGCAAACTTAATATCAAAAGAAATTGTATTATTTTTTGAAAAAATAGAACACAATTTATTAAAAAGTAATTTAAGTGATATAGAATTCTCCATAAAAATTCCTTTAACTAAAGAATTAGACACGAAACTAATATCAAAAAAATCCAAGATAAAAAAATTAATTAAAAATATGTTTTCAAGAGAAAGTATATAAAACTAATTTATATTAACAAACTTAATAACCTTAAAATATAAATTATTAAATCATGTTAATATAATCAGATTATTATATTTTTAAAACACTATATACTACACAAAATGATAAAAAAATACAGATAATTACTTAACACTTATCTGTATTTTTATTTATTATTTTAATATATATTTATATTTTACATTTCTAACAGTAATTTCTAGCCAATAACTATCGGCATCTAAAATTTTATTTGAAACATCTAAATACATATACTTTGATGTAAATTCAGGAGTTTTATTTCGAAGATTTGTACTATATTCTTTGCCATCCTTTTTATATTTTACATTAACAAAGTTATTTAAAAAATCATAATATTTATACGAAGTTATATTATTTTCTACTTCTAACCTAAGTATTGTTTTACCATTACTAGAATTTACATAACCCGTCTTTTTAGTGCAATCATCTTTTATACAATAATTATATTCATATGTATAGTTTTTATTAAATTCATAATTTGATACTTTTAGTGTTCCATCTAGAACAGAATCTTTAAAATCAATACTGTCATTTAATTTATATTCAATTGTTTTGTTAACTTCATCTAAATTAACTGGATTAAGTCTAATTTTAGGAGTTAATGCTAAAAATTTCTTTTTAACGTATACATAACCATCTTCAAATCTTATTGTCTTTCTTTTATCTATAACTTCATTAGGAACTGTATACACTAAGATATAAGTTTGTTCTTTATCATAACTTAATTTTTGTGTAGTATATCCGCTTCCAACATCCCTAAAATAATCATAATACTTTTGTGTTGGAATATATTTTTCATTACCAATAATTAACAAAAAGTTATTTAAGTCTAATTTATAATCATAAATATCAGCATCTGAATATAATGCTTTGACATTTAGCTTTATAATTAAATAAGTAGAATTATTAAAGCTAACATCAGTACCACCAGTATTTTTTTTAGTAATATAACTATCTGTTATATTCATTGTAAAGTATGATGTGTCAAAAGTATCACCTTGTTTATATACTTTATTAATAAAAGTAAAGCTTAATATAATAGATGCAACTACTACAACTAAAACAATACTACATATTGTAAATACGAAAAATTTATTTTCTAAAACATAATATTTAAATTCTCTTAAAGTTCTTCTTCCTTTACGTTTTAATTTATCTACATCGACTCCTAAGGTTACTTCCACTTCTTCATTATCACTTACATCAATATTCATTTGTTCTATATCAGATTTAAAATCAAATTTCTTTATATCAAATCCTAATGTTCTAACTAACATAATAGGAATTAATAAATATTCTGGATATAAAATAATATTTACAATATCTCTATAAATTCTAATTGCTTGAGGATTAATTGCAATTTCTTCAAAAGATTGAAAAACAACTGTTAAATAAAGTAAAACTCCAAATATTATTATGTATATTATTCCATTTATCAAGTATAATGTTTTAGGTTTATTTTTATACCGCATTAAAATATATAAAATAGTTGATATTGCTATAATTACAATTATTGCCAAATATACACTTCCACCAACATAAGTAATAGCATCATCAAAATTAGCTGTATTAGATATACAAGCTGCTATATATCCACTAATTCGTATCATCTTGTATGCTAAATAAACCATTGCTAAAGTTAATACTAAATGGATTATTTTAAAGTGTTTAATTAAAAATGCATAAGGTCTTCTAAGTACCATAATATCTCCCTCTATTCTTATTTAATTATACACTAAAAAAAAAGAAAAGAAAATACTATCTTTCTTTATATACAATAATTTGATCGGGCGTTAAATATATATTAGAATTTTGATTTAATAATAACATAGGGTTAGCTTTTATTCCATTAATAACACCATTTAGAGTATCACCATTTTTAGTTATATAAACATTAACTCCAGCACTAGGGACTACTATTACTTGATTAGGATATATATAATCTTCATTTTTTAATCCATTTAATATTGCTAATAATTCATAATTAGTATTATATTCTTTAGCTATTTTAAATAAACTATCTCCCTTTTGAACTGTATAATAATTAAAATATTTATTATTATTTTTAGGAACAATTATATTACTACCAACACTAGGAACATATTCACTTCTAAAACCATTTAATTTATATAAATTACTAGGAGTTATATTATACTTTGCCGAAATCAAATCAATAGTATCCCCTTTTTGAACATTATATATTTCAAACATAAATATCACTTCCTATATTACAATATGTAAAAAAAGAAAATAAGTGATATAAGTTTACTTATTTTCATGATTATTATTAATATATTTTTTCTTTTCTTCCATCATATATTCAGTAATATTAGTTTCTATTTCTGGAAGAGCATTAGGATCAATATTACTTATAAATACTATTTCTTTTATTGTGTCAATTTTGATTTTTCCCCAAATAATTCCATTAATAACTGTTAAGTCATTAAACATATCTGGAGTAATCGATATAAAAAAGTATCCGAATAATAATCTTTTGGTTGCAATCATTAAACGCTTATTCGTAAGAGCAACTACATTAGTATTTAAAAAGTCATATGATTTATGGTTTTTTTGCCCTGCGAATACATATAATACTTTTTCATCAGGATTTAAATGTTTATCAATAATTTTACAATGTTCATGAATTCTCCATGCAATAGTTCTAGGATATTTATTTTTAAATTCACGAGCCATTAAATATGTTTTACTTTTCATAATTAACCTCTCTACTCAGCATTTGAAATAGTATCTTCTAATACAACATTCTCTTCTATGAAATCTACAACAGAATCTTTTTCAGTATAACCTCCGATTGAATCAATTACTTGACTTCCTTGCATTAATAAAGTAGTTGGCGTTCCCCATTCTTCTCTTTTCAAATAAGAATTAGAATTAGATAATTTATTATATTCATCATTTGTCAAATTAGCCAAATTAAGTTTATATATAGGTAATTTATATTCACTTACAACTTCCTCAATTACAGGAATATACATTTCGCAATATCCACATCCATCATTAACAATTACAACCATAAATGGCTTTTCACTATCAATCTTTTCTTCATATTCATCATATGTTATATCAATAAATCCAGCATCTCCTTCTAATTTAACAGGAACTTCTATTTTATTAGATTCTGTTTTAAATACTAAAAAGCATAGTAATATAACTAATATTACACCACCAATTAATATTAAATCACCTTTTTTCATTTTCATACTAATACCTCCATATACATTTTACCTTCTTTTTCCTTGAAAATCAAGCATTTAGAGGAAAAGAAAAAGCATTAGTTGTTTTCTTTTAATACATCTAACGCTTTCTTCATAGCCATATCATTCTTTAAGTATTCAATATTACCAATTTCTTTTAAAACTTCCTCTTTATCAACATTATAATGTTTAGCCATATCTTCTATTTCTTTTTCTGCTTCTTTATCTGATACTTTAATTTTTTCTTTCTTAATAATTTCCTTTAAAAGATAACGATACTTAACTCTTTTATTAGCTTCTTCCTTCATGCTTTCTTCCATTTTTTCTTTAGTCGTATTAGCATACTTCAAATATAATTCTTCAGTTATACCTTGCATTTTTAACTTTTGTAAGAAATCTTCATACATATAATGAACTTCAGCATCTACTATTTCTTCATCAATTTCAATTTCCATATTTGCTGATGCTTTTTCTAACAACTCATCAATAAATTCATTTTCTAAGTGATATTCTTTATGCGCTTTTATTTGTTCTTTTAATGTTTTTCGCAAATCTTCTTCATTGTTAACTTCAGGCATTGCTAAATCTTCAAAAAATTCCTCATTAAGTTCAGGGACAATTCTTTCCTTAACTTCATTTACTTTTACTTTAAATACAACTTTTTGACCTCTTAATTCTTCACTAGCATAGTCTTTAGGGAAAGTAAGATTTAAATCCTTCTCTTCTCCTTTTTTCATGCCAATTATTCCTTCTTCAAATCCTGGAATAAAAGTATTACTTCCAATTTCTAGTTCATAATTTTCAGCAGTCCCACCATTAAAGGCAACACCATCTTTAAGTCCTTTAAAGTCAATTATAGCTATATTACCATTTTCTACTTCACCATCTTTTTCGGCAATTTCAGCATATCTTTCTAGTAAATGTGAAAGTTCATGTTCAATTTCATCCTTTGATACTTTAGCTTCTTTCTTTTTAACTCCTAAATTTTTGTATTCGCCTAATTTTACTTTAGGTTCTGTAATAATAATAAATTCAACTTCTAAACTATCATCATCTAATTTTTTAACATCTACTTTAGGTTCTACAATTGGGAATAATTTATCATCAAATAAAATTTCACGATATTTATCATTTATAAATTTGTCAGCAGCTTCGTATAAAATATCTTGTTTCCCATATTTCTTTTCAAATACACTTCTAGGAGCCTTACCTGGTCTAAATCCATCTATTTTTGCCTTTTTATTCAATTTCACAAATGCATCATCTTGTGCTTTTTTCCAACTATCTTTTTCTACTTTAAGTTTTACTACGTTTTTCATAAATTCCTCCTACATTACTTCTACTACTTTAACATCATATTTACCATTAGGACTTTCTACACTTCTAATATCTCCAGCATGTGCACCAATTATTGCTTGAGCTAGTGGGCTTTCATTTGATACTTTATTTTCTGATGGATCTGCTTCTTTTGAACCTACTATCATATATTCATCTTCTTCATCATCATCAATATAATATATTTTTACTGTACTACCAAGGCCTACTTTACCATCATTACTACTTTCAATAATAGTAGCTTTTTCTAGTATTTTTTCTAATTCTAAGATTCTGCCTTCAACTTTAGCTTGTTCATCACGAGCAGCATCATAGTCAGCATTTTCTGATAAGTCTCCTAAAGCTCTAGCATCTTTTAATGCTTTTATAATTTCAGGTCTTCTTTCATTTTTTAAATGATCAAGTTCCTCTTCAATTTCCATATACCCTTCACTGGTTAAATATATTTTTTCATCTGACATTATTTCACCTCTCAACTATTTCAAGATTTTACTATTAATTTATTAATTTGTCAAGTATCAATGATACTAATGACATAAATAATTCTATGTTGTTTTTATAGTAAATATACATAAGAAAATAGAAAACATCCTAAACAAGAATGTTAACTATATTTTCTTATTATATATTCTTTTACTTCTTCATAATCATTATTTAAATTATTCCTAACAATTTCCTTTTCAACATCATAAATTATTTCTTTTATATAATTTCCTGGTTCTTTATTTAAAATATTTATAATATCTACTGGTTTTATTTTTATATTATTTTTAGAAATTATTGGTAATTTATGATATATAGTATTTATTTTTTTTATATCAATGTTCTTTATCTCAGCAGCAACCATTGTTAAGTATAATCCATATTTATATATTGTATATGCATCATATAAATTTTCTTTTAATAAATTACGCAACTCCTGCATTTGTTTTTTTTCTACCTTTGTAAACGGATAAATATCATCAACATCAAGTTGAGCCCATATTCCAATTAAATCATTACATAATGCGATATCTTTAAGCTTTGGTATATCTAGATCTTTTAATAGTTTAAGTTCTATTAATAATTCTCTTCCCTTTTCTTTATTTAAAGATAAAAATATTTTATTTAACTCATCTTTCTTTCTTTGATAAGAAAGATTTTTTAATAAATAACTATATTTACTAATGTAATACTTAGTTTTTTCATCAATATTAAAATCTAATATAACTGAAAATCTAACTGCTCTTAAGATTCTTAAGCTATCTTCTTTAATACGATATCTAGGATTTCCAACAGTTTTTATTACTTTATTATTTAAATCTTTTATAACATCTAAATTATCAATTATTTTTTCATCTTTATCTATACATAATGTATTTATTGTAAAATCACGTCTTAATAAATCTTTTTTTAAATTTTTAATATATTTTATCTTAACTGGTTTTCTATTACCTTCATATTTCATTTCTTTTCTAAAAGTTGTCACATCAAATTTATAATTTTTATATATTACACTGACTGCTCCATATTGTCCATCATTATATGAAGCAATATCAAATAACTCTATTAAATCCTTAGGAGTTGCACTAGTACATATATCAATATCTTTAGATTCTTTGCCTATTAACTTGTCTCTAACAAAGCCACCAACTATATATGCTTCAAAACCATAATTATTTAAATCATTTAAAAATTCTATTGCTTTTTTATACATACATCCTCCTGTATAAATTATAGCATTTGGATAGGAAAAATGCAAAGTAATTACTTTTTACTTTACATATTCCTTATTTTTTATTTATAATTTGGTCTTTAATTAATTTAATAAACTCATCTACACTGATAGTTTTAGTATCATTTTCACCATGTAATCTATAACTAACCTGATTATTATCTCTTTCTTTATCTCCTAGAACTAATGTGTATGGTATTTTCTTAGTTTGACTTTCTCTCATCTTATAAGATAATTTTTCATCTCTATCATCTAATTCTACTCTAATATCATTATTTTCTAATAATTCTTTTATCTTATTAGCATACTCTAAATGATATTCGTTATTTACAGGTATTATATTTATTTGAACAGGACTTAACCATAATGGGAAAGCACCAGCATAATGTTCTATTAATATTCCTATAAATCTTTCTACAGAACCATATATTACTCTATGAAGCATAACTGGTCTTTTCTTAGATCCATCTTTATCTATATAAGTTAAATCAAATCTTTCAGGTAAATTCATATCTAACTGAATTGTTCCACATTGCCATACTCTACCTAAAGAGTCTTTTATATGAAAGTCTAATTTTGGTCCATAGAATGCTCCATCTCCTGGATTAACTTTACATTTGTGTCCTGACTTTAAACAAGCATCTTCTAAGGCTTTTTCAGATTTTTCCCAAATTTCTAAACTACCAATATATTTTTCTTCTGGTCTAGTTGATAATTCTATTTCATAAGTTAATCCAAAAATTGAATATATTCTATCGATAAAGTTAATAAGTCTAATTACTTCACTTTCAATTTGATCTTCAGTCATGAATATATGTGCGTCATCTTGAGTAAATGTTCTTACTCTAAATAATCCATTTAGGGCTCCTGATGCTTCATGTCTATGCACATGTCCTAATTCACCTATTCTAAGTGGTAGGTCTTTATAAGAATGAAGAGAATTTTTATATACTAACATTCCTCCAGGACAATTCATTGGTTTAATCGCAAATTCTTTTTCATCAATCGTAGAAGTATACATATTTTCTTTATAGTTAAACCAATGTCCTGATAATTCCCAAAGTTCCTTACTTAACATAATTGGGGTTTTTATAAATTGATATCCTTCTTTAGCGTGTTCTTTATACCAAAAGTTTTCAAGTTCATTTCTAAGTATCATTCCTTTTGGTAAGAAGAATGGAAATCCTGGGCCATATTCACTAATCATAAATAATTCAAGTTCCTTACCTAATTTTTTATGATCTCTTTTTTTAGCTTCTTCTAACATTTCTAAATATTCATTTAAATCTTCTTCTGTTTCAAAACATATTCCATATATTCTTTGAAGCATTTTATTATTAGAATCACCTTTCCAATATGCTCCACTTACTTTAAGTAATTTAAAGTATTTCATATCTTTAGTAGAATTCATATGTGGTCCTCTACATAAATCAATAAAGTCATCTTGTTTATAAGCACTAATTACTTGTTCTTTTTCGTCCATTCTACTTATTAAATCTTGTTTATATAAGTCATTTTTAAACATATCAAGTGCTTCTTCTTTAGATAGTTCTATTCTTTTAATTAACTTATTAGATTTAGATATTTTTTTCATTTCTTTTTCTATTTTCGGTAAATCTTCTTCTTTAATTACTTCATCTCCTAAGTCAATATCATAATAGAAGCCATCATCAATAACTGGTCCTACCCAAAACATAGCATTTGGATATAAATGTTTTACTGCATGCGCAAGTAAATGCGCACAACTGTGGTTTAATACATTTAATTTTTCATCTTCTTTAATATTTATCATTTTTATCTTCTTCCTTTCCTAAAATTACATGTTCTTTTTTTCATTAACTTTTGTTTAACTTTACTATCTTTTTTCTTTCCTTTATTGCTATAGTATTGTTGAGTTTCTCTTAAAAAATTATCACTAATTGCTTTATCAATAGTTCTAATACTTATTGTACCTAACAATTCCTTTTTTAACTTAAGTAATTGACTATAAGTCATATTATTTATATCAATATACCATATATCCCTTTTATTTTCTTTTAAAACTTCTACGGGAACATATCTTACATTCATCATTTTAACCTCCTTATAATAATAAAAGACCTAAATAAAGGAGTGTATTTAACACGGTACCATCCTTATTAGGTCTTAATTTTAATAACGGCTACTAACCGGATATCTCTTTCGAGTTCGCTCAAAGGTAGTAATTATATATTTTATTAATAGTTTACACCAACCACTATCTCTCTTAAAATAAGTAATATATAATCATGTCCTTTTCTCCACTTTAAATATAATTCAATAACGCTAAAGTTATTTTAGTATAAAAATACTTAGATGTCAATTATTTTTGCTTAAAAGTCTTAACTAATTCTATAAATTCATCTCTATACTCATCTTTTTTACTATATAAAGTCCATGTTAATAATTGACCATAATAATTTTCAGTCTCAACATAGTATATTTGCATATAAGTATTTATGCCACTACTTTCTGTCGTTACTTTTAATTCAACATATTTGCAATTATATTCTCCTATTTTTATATCATTTTTTTCTGCATCATTTATACCTGGATAAACACTAGAATTAGCTTCAATTGTATTGTTTACGTATTCATCATAAGTCCAGTTAAAATCTTCTTTATTCTCCATAAGAGCTACAAAAAACTTTTCATTTTTAAAATCAGCAAGTTCTATATCTGCAGAAGTATTTAATGTACCCCTTTCTGCTTCTTGCCATCCACTATTTACCATAACAGTAAATTTATCATTATAACTAGTATATGTTTGTTTTACTTTACTATTATTTTCCCCACATCCAGAAAACATGAGAATAGAACAAACCATTAATACTAATAATTTTCTCATAGTAATTCCTCCTAGGGGTATATTATAGCACACATTAAAAATAAATGCAAAAAAGCACATTACTGTGCTTAAATTCTATATGGTGACCAGTACGGAATTCGAATCCGTGAATGCTGCCGTGAAAGGGCAGTGTGTTAAGCCACTTCACCAACTGGCCAAAAAAAATGGCGCCTCAACTAGGACTTGAACCTAGGACCCCTTGATTAACAGTCAAGTGCTCTAACCAACTGAGCTATTGAGGCAAAATTTATAAATGGTGGGCCTGAATGGACTTGAACCATCGACCTCACGCTTATCAGGCGTGCGCTCTAACCACCTGAGCTACAAGCCCATTTTGTGTCTTGCTTAAACATTATAGCATAAACTATTATTATACGCAAGAACTTTTTTATTTAAAATATTAATTTTATCAAAAATTGGTGTCCCCTTAGGGATTCGAACCCTAGACCCACTGATTAAGAGTCAGTTGCTCTACCAACTGAGCTAAGGAGACAAAAGAAAGTAATTAAATAAATTACTTCTTAATTATATCATATTTTTTTTATTTGTATACTATATTTTAAAAAAAATTATATAAAATTCATAATTTTTTCTACTACTTTAACTAAATTTATACTATGAGAGCCTTTTATTAAAACAATATCATCTTTTTTTAGTAAATTACTTAATAACTCATAAGTCTCTTCTTGTTTATCAAAACTATAAACATTTTGACTATTAAAACCCTTCTTTAAAGCTTCATCTTTAATAAAAGAAGCAAGATTACCTACTGTTATTAATATATCAATATTATTATTTACAACATCATTACCTATTTCTCTATGTATTTCTTCTGAATAATCTCCAAGTTCTAACATACTTCCTAATATAGCAATTTTTCTATTTTTATTTTTACCTAATAATTCTAATGCTGACTTCATAGAATCATAACTAGCATTATAAGTATCATCAATAATAATAGTACCTTTTTTATTTACTTTTTTTTCTAATCTGTGAGCAGTTAGTTTTAAATTGCTTATACCTTTTTTTATTAAAGCATTATCTATATTTAATTCTTTTCCTATAGCATATCCCATTAAACTATTATATACAAAAGATTTTGTTGCAATATTAACTTTAATATTTTCTCTATTTTTATTTTTATCTTCTATTACAAAAGAACTTCCTGTAATATCCTCTTCTATGTTATATGCAACGTAATCACTAGAATTATCAATACCAATTGTTTTTACATTATATTTATTTTTTAACTTATCATATTCTTTATGTAATAAATCATTATCATTATTTATAAACAATACTCCATTTTGGTTTAATCCTTCTAATACTTCTAATTTTGCTTTTAAAATATTTTCTCTTGATCCTAAAATACCAATATGTGCTGTACCAATATTTGTAATTACTGCAATGGTAGGTCTCGCTATTTTAGTTAAATAACTAATTTCTCCAAAATGATTCATTCCCATTTCAAGTACCATACAATTATGATTACGTAAATTTAAAATTGTTAAAGGAAGACCTATATTATTATTATTATTACCTTCTGTTTTTAAAACATTATATTTTGTTTTTAAAACTGATGTAATCATATCTTTAGTACTAGTTTTTCCTACACTTCCTGTTATTGCTATTACCGGTATATCATATAAACTTCTTTTATATGATGCTATTTTACCTAATGCAATAATACTATCATCTACTTTTATTATAGTCTTATCTTTATATTTATTAACATCTATTTTTTCTATATTATCAAGAATACACACACTAGCTCCTTTATCAAAAGCATCAGCATAAAACTTATTACCATCGAATGTTTCACCTTTAATTCCAATATAAACATCATTTTCTTTTATAATTCTTGTATCTTTACAAAAATTAATACATTCTTTTTTATAATCACCAATAATAAGTTCTCCATTACATTCTCTAACTATATCTTCTACATATATATTACCCATATCAATTCTCCTTTTGCTATATTATACTATAAAATTTACTAATTAAAAACAATATTTTTTATATATACATTTTTAGGATCACTACATAAAACCACACATACAATTCTACATTTTCCACATCTATTTACAGTAATTAAATACGTACCTAATTCATTTACCTTAAAAACATAATTTCCACACTTATCTGTGATTAAAGAATCAATTAAAGTACCATTTTTAAACAAACTAACAGTTGCTCCACATACACCTTTTATACATCTATCTTTTGAATCATAATATATACAACTCCCACACAAAGTATATTCTAACATTATATTCACCTCTAATATAATGTATGATTTATAATTAATTACTTTTATTTTATATACACCAAAAAAGAAGGATTAACCTTCCATATTATCAAGTAAATCATCAATTGTCATAAATCTATCATCTATTTCTTTTAAAGATGTTTTTTCTTTATTGTTAGTATCTATATTATTAGTAGTAATAGTAGTAATAGATAATTCAATATCATCTTTTGATTTAATGCCTTCTACAATATATACATCTTCTATTTTATCTTTTACAACATAAGAACCATTACTATATCTATCCATAATTGGCATTTCATTTAATTTAATTTTCTTAACGCCATTAGTAGTAATAATATTTATTTCTTTTTTGGTATTAGTAATATATACTTTTACTATTTTACTAGGATTACTTTTTATTTCTTTCATAAGAAGTAGTCCACGATTTGCTCTACTTCCCTTTTCAAACTCTGTTAATTTTAATCTTTTACCTGTACCTTTATCAGTTAAAATAGAAATAAATTCTTCGTTATCATCAAATAAAAGTCCACATACTACTTCATCGTTTTTTAAATTAATTGATTTAACACCCGCAGCTTTTAAACCAATTACACTAATTTCACTAGTATTATACCATAAACCATATCCATTTTTAGTAGCTACAAAGACATTATTTTTATCTTCATAACATACACTAACTAATTCGTCATTATCTTTTAATTTCATCATGTTAATAGGTTTAGAATATCTTTGAACTCTAAATTCTTCTAACTTAGTTCTTTTTACCATACCATTTTTACTAAACATTGTTATATATATATTATCATTAAAATTATAGACAGGCATTGCTTTAATAATTTGTTCATTATCATTTAATGGAATAATATTACTAACATGTTTTCCAAGTTCTTTCCATTTACATTCAGTAATTTCATATACTGGGATATACAAATAATTACCAAAATTAGTAAACACAAGAAGGGTATC
Source organism: uncultured Bacilli bacterium (assembly GCA_944359705.1). Lineage (GTDB taxonomy): Bacteria > Bacillota_I > Bacilli_A > RF39 > UBA660 > CALVVX01. Next base: position 13,852 of record CALVSZ010000021.1, read on the forward strand.
CATCGTATTCATATTATATATTCCTAAAACATAATCATTATCTTTAACCATTGTATCTTCATCATTAGAAGATGAATAACTTCTTTGAGATACTCTCTTAATATATCCTTCTTTAGTAATAACAACAATTACATCATCTTTAGGAATCATTACACTAGTATCTATTTTTAACGTTTCAATATCTTCTTGAATTACTGTTTTTCTATCTGTTCCATATTCTTTTTTTATTCTTCGCATTTCTTCTTTAATAACACTATTTAATTTATCTGGATTTTTAAGTATTTCTTCTAATCCACTAATTATTTTTTTCAAGTTTTCCATCTCTTCTTTTAATACTACTACATCAGTATTTGTTAAACGATATAATTGTAAATTAACTATTGCTTCTGCTTGTTCATTAGTAAACTCATATTTTATTATTAAGTTTTCAATAGCATCCGTTTTATTTTTACTAGCTCTAATAGTTTTTATTACCTCATCTAATATTGATATTGCTTTAATAAGTCCTTCTACAATATGATATCTCGCCTTAGCATGTGCTAAATCGAACTCACTTCTTTTATATATAACTTCTTTTTGATGAGCAATATAAGCATCTAATATATCTAATATTCCACATAATTTAGGTCTTCTATTAACAATTGTAATCATATTAAAATTATAAGATATTTGTAAATCAGTATTCTTAAATAAATAATTTAATATATTATTAGCATCCGCATCCTTCTTTAAATCAATAGTTATTTGAAGGCCATCTTTATCTGACTCATCTCTTACTTCTACGATTCCTTCTATTTTTTTATCAATACGAATTTCATCTATTTTCTTTACAATGTTTAATTTATTTACTTCATAAGGTATTTCAGAAATTATAATTTTATTTTTTTCTATTTTGGTTTTAGATTTTATTATTATTCTTCCTCTTCCTGTTTCATAGGCTTTTCTTATTTCATCAATACCACATGCAATAGCACCAGTTGGAAAATCAGGGCCCTTTATATAATTCATAATTGTATCTAATCTTGAATTAGGATTATCAATTCTAAATATTGTTGCATCAATTACTTCTATTAAATTATGAGGTGGAATATTAGTAGCATACCCTGCTGATATTCCGGTTGTCCCGTTTACTAGTAAATTAGGAAATTTACTAGGTAAAACTGTTGGTTCTAATATAGTATCATCATAATTCGGAGCCATTATTACAGTATTTTTATCTATATCTTTTAACATTTCATTTGCTATTTTCGAAAGCCTTGCTTCTGTATAACGAGATGCTGCTGGAGGGTCTCCATCAATGCTACCATTATTACCTTGCATATCAATAAATGGCTCTTTCATTTTCCAATTTTGACTCATTCTTACAATAGCATCGTATATAGAACTATCACCATGAGGATGATATTTACCCATAACATCTCCAACTGCTCTTGCACTTTTTCTATATGGTTTATCAAAAGTATTCTTTTCGCGGTACATTGAATATAAAATTCTTCTTTGAACAGGTTTTAATCCATCTCTAACATCAGGTATTGCCCTATCTTGAATTATATACTTAGAATATTTTCCAAACCTGTCACCCATTATTTCTTCTAATGAATAGTCATATATCTTTTTTAATACATCATCCATGTTATCTCACCATAACTCATTTTAGCATATTTTATTTTTTTTAACAATAAAATAGACATTTACTTGTCATATTTATTAATATTTAAGCATTTGTTTAATTCTATACTATTTGTTATTTTAACTATTAAATGATATAATAGTTTTGAGGTGTATAAATGAAGTATAGTATAGATTATTTAAATAACTTGACTTTAAAAGATTTTCTTAAATTAATTAGTTCTCTATCTGATAATGAATTATTAGATATCATTAATAGTAATGATTTTGATAAAATTGACAATACTATTCTTAAATCATTATTTTTAAAAAGTAATAATAACATCAAAAAAGAAATATTAAAAAATGAAATATTATTTGATAAACTTATGAATACTTCTCCAAATAAAGTTGGTAAAGTATTACTTGAACTAGTTGATATAGATACTTTAAGATTAATTGTTAATTCACCTTATATAAAAAAATATATCAATAAAATAATTGAATATTTGGGGAAAATTGATATTGATGATTTTTCAGATATCACTAAAAAAATAGATTTTATGCAAATTTTTGAAAATAATAGTATTTTTAAAGACTATAATACTTTATATAACTATTTAGTTAATGAAAAAAAATATGATATTAATATATCAGAATTATTTATAAATAGAGTTAAATCAGGATTAAATCCGCTTACATTAATAAGGACTAGTAATGAAAAAGAACTATTTATATTATCTAAATTTAATTTAATAATTAAAGTGCAAGATAGCGATGAAAATACGATTACTCTATCTAATGGGTTTTCTTTTGATTATAATCTTTTAAAGAAATTATATACTAAACACGTTTATACTTTATCTAATTTATTACTTAGACATGGAAATACTAATCACGAAGAAGTATTAGTAGCCACAATAAAATTATATTCTGTATTTGGCTTTGATAACGCTTTTAAAATAATTAATAACTGTTTTACGCAAATGACTGATAGTGCAATTACTAGAATTCATGAAATAGATTTTAAAGATTTAAGACGTGAATTCCGAATTAACAATCAAAACAAATTCTATTATTATGGAATTGAGCAAAACGCACTGGAAGCTATAACTAAAAATGATGTTGCCTTTTTCTTACCATTTACGTTTGAAAACAATATAGATGAAGCTAATAATTTGATTAATGAATTAAAAAAGCACATAAAGGAAATGACCCCTGCTCGGAGTGAAGAATATATTAAAGAAACATTAATCAAAACTATAAAGAAAAGAGAACAGAGATATAAAGATATCCATATAAAGTTAACTAGAAGAAGAATAAATAATAAAAATCCTAAATATACCGTTAGTGCTCATGAACTTGTATCTATTCTAGGAGATGTTGATGATAAATTTAATTTGGATGAAAAAGGAAGAAGTATTCCTGATTTAGAGCTTCAAAAATTTTTACTTGGTAATTTAAAGAGAGATAATGATTGCCTACTTAGATTAATAATAAATAAAGAAGCATTTGGTCTTAATGATACAATTGGGGAAGTTATTAACAAATTTGATATATTTAAAGAAGCTGTTAATAAATCAAAAGGAAAATTATCTCTAAATTCTGTATTAGATGTTATTGATATTTCTAAAGTTAGTTTATATGATATGAAACCTGATTTACAAGATATTACTTTAGCTACTATATCGAAAATTATAAAATCAAGAGAATACTGTACTGAATCTGAAAACGAAATAGTAAAAGGGGTTTTTCAATTACATAGAGCTAGAAAATGGAAAATTTACTCTACTATTCCTAGTATAAAAGGGGTATGTGATGATATAAAATATTCTGTAGCACCGTTTGACGCTGATTATTTATTAACTGCGGGAATTGATGCTGGAAATTGCCTTAAAGTAGGTGCTTTAGGAGAAGAGTTTTTAAAATATTGTTTAACTAACAAAAACGGCATAATAGTATATTTATATGACACAAATGGTAATATATATGTTTGCCCATTTGTAAGAAGTGGAAATACAATTCATTGTAATGGTATAGATCCCAAACCAGAAGGTGAAATATTAGAAAGTTGCTTAAAAGCATTAGAAGAATTTGCTAAGCGAGTATGTAATGAATCAGTTATACCAAATAGAGAGCATTATAATAATATTGAAATGGTAACAATTACTGATTTACATATTTTTGATTACATGAATAAAAGTAATTATGAAAGATTTGACCTTCAAGAAACTTTACCAATAGATGCTGCTGCTTACACTGACTATAACAAAAAAGAAATTAAGAATTATGTATTATATAAATCAGATACTTATAGTGGTTCGATATATTATGTTTCTAACGATAAATTTTATCAGCCAAGAAACCCAATATATAAATATAATGTTTTAAAGGAATATGATAAGGAAAGAATAAACATATTTGTAAATAGCATTGCTTATTCATATATTGATTATTTACCATATAGTGAAGAGATTAAAAATATTTTAAGAGATAATTATCAATTAATGGATGCTAGTAGTTTTAGATTTATTGTGGGAAATAAAGATTGGTTTATAGCTATTGACAGTGGTCTATCATTAATTACTTATTTGCTTCCTTATGATGATAGAGCTAAAGCAGAATACTTAGATGCTTTAGGGAAAGTAAATGAATTAATAAAACAATTTACTGATGATGATAACAAAGATTTAAAGAAAAAAAGTAGATAACCCTACTTTTTATTTTTTACCCATAAATACATACCAGCTTCTACCACTTCTTTTTTGTCTTTAAAACCAAATTGTCTATAAAAATCGGTTTTTCCACTTGCAGATAATAATTCTATTAGAACTTCTTCATCTTCATGTAATCCTTCTTTAACTTGTTCTAATAATTTATTAATAAGTTTAGTTCCTATTCCTCTACCTTGATAATTGGGTTTAACAATAACATCTGCAATTAAACCCATATATCCTCCATCTGTTATTAATCTTGCCATACCTACAGTTTCATTATCTATTATATATTTTACAGTTATACTATTCTCTAAGCTTTTCTCTAATAATCTTTTTGAAGGGCATTTCCATCCAACCGTATTTAAAATAGATATAAACTCATCGCATGTTAAATTATTTATTTCAATCATATTACACCTACTTCACTATAAGTATAACATGTTTTCTATAAAGAAAAAAGCGATAATTACTCGCCTATTCTATTATTAAGATTTGACCTATACTTAATAAATTACTTGTTAAATTATTTAATCTTTTTAATTCGTCTACGGTTGTATTAAATTTTCTAGCTATTCCATATAATGTATCACCTTTTTGAACTGTATATAAATTACTAACAAATCCTTCAGGTGGTACATATTTAAATCCTTTATGGTGTAGTTAATAATCAATATTGTCATAAAAATAAGTGACTTTTATTAAATAAAAGTGTCACATCACAAACTAAAGGT
>CALVSZ010000022.1 GCA_944359705.1 uncultured Bacilli bacterium
TGATTTTTAATAGATTCACTATCATCATCTTTGTTTACTTTGTCTCTATCTTCATTAGACAATCTTAAATAAATACCCACTCTTAATACGTTCTTGTTTAGAGAACTCTTCATTTCATTCATAACTATTACCTCTAAACTTTAAGTAATAATTAAATTTTAATCTATAACCGATATTATTATAACATTTATTTTGGCTCATTTATATACATTTCACAAAGAAGAATAATTTTATATAATTTCTTATTAATTAAATTTTTTAATACTTTATCGGTTATATTATTTTCAAATTTATCTATTATATTATATTTAATTTTAATAATGACCACTCCTTATTAAAATATATTAGTTAAATAATTGTTTAATACTTATAGGATTATAATATATTTATAAATTTAATTTATTTTTAATAAAATAATAAAATTATGTAGTATACTATTAATAGTAATATTTTAAAGTTGAGGTGTAGCATGAAAGATAACAAATTTTATAATGAATTTAATAAAAATATAGAAGGTATGGATTGTAAACAATTAAAAGATATTATCATGAATGTAATAAGAAAAATTCCTGAGAATAAGTATGAAGAAGTTCTTGATATATTTAATAAAGATGTAGATATAATTAACGAAAAAGAAATAAAAGAAGAAATAGAAAAATATAATAAAAAATTTAAACAAATAGATGATTTTGAATTATATTTTCACGCTACAGGATACGAAGACTATGGAGAATATTATACACCTTTGGGTGGAGAGTGGGTATGGGAATACACTGATGATGACGATATAGGAATTTTAATCAAGGAAGCAACTTTGTTTGCTGTAGATTTAATCAACAAAAAGCAATATAAATATGCAAAAGAATTAATTGATAAAATATTATATACTAATTATCAATTTTTAGATGATGATGGTGGAGATAATTTTGAAATTTCTCTTCATGAATTAGAAGAAAACCAATTAATTTATGTAAATGTAAAATTATTGTGTTTGTATGCTATTTATACAACTTATCAAAGTTCTATTGAATTTAGTAGGGTTAAAAACATATATGAATATTTCAAAAATGATAATTTTAAAAATATATCCATAGAAGATTCTTTTAATTTAGGTACTGAAATATTGCTAGATATAGATAAATTTTGGAATAATTGGATAGATTTTCTATTAACAAAACGTGGGAATGATGAATATAGATTACTTAAAGAAGCTTTTGAATATAATAATTATAATAATTATGAAAAATATATAGATAAAATATTAGAAAATCACCCTAATCTTTATATAGACATATTTAACTTTCTAATAAAAAATAATAAAATAAAAGAAATAATTGAAATTGGTAATAAGGTACTTCCAAAATTAGATAAATATTTAATAATAAAAAATGATATAGCACTTTACTTAGCAAAATATGATAATGAAAATAAAGAAAAATATATAATAGAAGCCTTTAAATCTAAAACAGATATTCCTAATTTACTTAGAATGATAAACAATGGTTATTTTAAAAAATATGAAAATGAAATAAAAAAATATATATGTATTACTAATAAAAATTTTAAATTAACAAATTTAGAGAAAAATATGATTACTAAAGAAGATTATGATTATCTTAAATTCTTTGTTGGTAATTTTGAATATTTCTTTGAAGAATGTTTAAAAATAAAATCATCTCTTGGATGGAGTGGTTCGTTCATACAATATGCTGTTTATCTTTGGTTATTATATTTTAATAAAAATACTGATTCTAAGGTATATAATAATATCCTAAATCAAACTTTTTATAAGTTAGGATTTAAAGATAATACATTATTTTTAGATGATAATTATTCTCAAATTTTTGAAAAATGGAAAGTTCAATTTGAAATATCTGATAAAAATAAGTATATTGGTTGGTTAAAAGATATTATTGATAATAGAGTAGATGCTATAGTAAGTAGTGGTCATAGAAAATCATATTTTAAGGTTGCCATTTTAGTAATTGCATTAGGTGAAGTATTAGAGTCAAATGGTCTACAAAATAAAAATGAGTTTATAGACTATTATTATAAAAAATATTCAAGACATTCATCTTTTAGAAAAGAATTAAAGGCGTATATGTAGGAGGTATTATAAATGATTAATATAGAAGAATTAGAAATACTAGCAAACAAAAAGGAAAAAGAGAATTATAGATTTAGAAGTTATTTAAAAATTCATGCTGATGAAGAAAAATTAGATCAGCAATTTAAAAGATTACATGAAAAATATTTTAAAAAATATGATTGTAAGAAATGTAGAAATTGCTGTAAAAAATTGGGTATAAGTATTAATGAGTACGAACTAGATTATATATGCAATTATTTGAATTTAAACAAAGAAAAATTTATAAAAGAAAATTTAATTCAAAATTATAACAATTTTTCATTTAAAGGATGCAAATGTAGATTTTTAGATGAAAATAATAATTGTAAAATAAGTAAATGTTTACCTATAACTTGCAAAGAATATCCATATACTAATAAAGAAGAAAGATTGTTTAGTTTGTATAGTATTGTTTCAAATGCAAGTATTTGTCCAGTTGTATATGAAATACTAGAAGAATTAAAAAAGGAATATAATTTTAAATAAACTAATAAAATTAAGTAATTTACCACATTCGATTGACTAATGTGGTATTTTTATTTATTGCTATGTTATTGTATATAAGGAAATAATTATTACTTGTGTCTATACTGTATTCATACTACTCTTTGTCTCATACCCCCAGATAAATTTTTTGGATATTTATAAATAAAATCTTTAAGTCCATATAACTCTAGTAATTTTATAACTTTTTCTTTTTTTTCTTTAGTTAAACTTTTTTCTATTTTTAATCCTATTAGGCAATTATCTAAAATATTTAGCCAAGGAAATAAACAATCTTGTTGTAGCATATATCCTATTTTCTTTTTCTTTTGATTAGGATATATTATCTTTCCATCACTCTTGTCGATTAAACCAGCCAAAATAGATAAAAGAGTAGATTTACCACATCCGGAAGGACCAACTATAGCAATAAACTCTCCTTCATTAATATCCAAACTAATATTTTCAATTGCTGTTATTTCCCCATCTTTAGTAAAATAATTTTTCTTTAAATTTTTTATAGATAAAATTGTATTATTCATAATCTTTAAAATATTTTGAATATATTAAATCATTAAATGAAACTTTACTTTCTAATTCTCCAGCAGCAATTACAATATCTTGTATATGATTCCATTCATCTTCATTAATAGTTATGTTAGATTTCCAAGCTCCACCTTGTTTATATCTATCTACCATCTTAGTAGTATCTTCAATTGATGTGTCTGGGAAAAAGTCAATAATAGATTTAGCAATTTCTTCAGAACTTTTTTCTTCTACAAATTTTAAAGCTTTATTAATTGCATTAGAGAATCCATTTATTATGTCTGGATTTTCTTCAATAAAACTTTTTCTTGCATTATAAGCTGTATATGGAACCAATCCTCCTAAATCACCAATATATGCAACTACATGGCCGTATCCTGCTTGTTCTACAGCTAATGCATTAGGTTCAAATAAAGTAACAAAATCTCCAGTTCCCCCAATAAAAGCCCCTTGCATTGCTGCAAAGTCAATGGATGTATCTATTGTTAAATCAGTATTGGGGTCTATTCCATTTTCACGAAGTGCCCATTCAAATGTCATTTCTGGCATTCCACCTTTTCTTCCACCAATTACATATTTACCTTTTAAATCTTCTAATGTAAAATCTTCGTATTTTTCTCTAGATACTAAAAAAGAACCATCTTTTTGTGTTAAACCTGCAAATGTTTGCAAGTAATCTTTTTCTCCACCATTATATACATATATTGTAGCTTCTGTACCACAAAAACCAATTTGAACATCTCCTGATAATACTGCTGCAGTAACAGCATCGGCACCTGATGATAAAATTAGTTCAATATCAATTCCTTCTTCTTCAAAGTATCCTTCGCTAATTGCAACATATTGTGGTGCGTAAAATATACTATGTGTTACTTCTGCTAAAGTTATTTCTGTTAAATTAGTATCTGTGCTATCATCTTTTTTAAATATGAATATTCCAAATACAATTAAAAATACAATAATTACACTAATAACAATTTTTTTCATATTTTCCATCCTTTCATACAGTGTATTATATTCTTTCATAGCTATTTTGTTATATTTTTTTAGATAGTTATTATTGCTAAATCTAGTAATCAATTGTATAATATATAAATGTAAACTAAAAAAGTTAAAGGTGTGATAATGAAAAAAATTAATATAGATACTGTTAAACTTATTGCTTCATTTATGATTGTAGCAATTCATGTATATCCATTAGAGTCGATAAATTCTAATTTGGATTATATATTTACTAGAATTCTTTTCCGTATTGCCGTTCCTACCTTTTTAATGATTACTGGTTATTTTGTTTTACCCAAAACAAGCAGTAATGTAAATTATCTAAAAAACTATACTAAAAAGATTTTAAAACTATATATTATAAGTATAGGTTTATATATCCCTTTAAATATTTATATGGGATATTTTAATAATAATAATTTATTAATATTTGTTAAAGATGTTTTTTTAAACGGTACTTTTTATCATTTGTGGTATTTTCCAGCATTGTTATTAGGTATTTGGATTGATTACTTTTTAATGAAAATAAAGAATCATAAGATCATCTTTTTTATAGTGTTAATCTTATTTTTCATTGGTTTATTTGGTGATAGTTATTATAATTTTATATCTGATATAAGTTTTTTCAAAAAAATATATATGTATATATTTACCATTTTTGATTATACTAGAAACGGTTTATTTTATGCTCCTATTTTTATTTACATAGGTTATTTGTTTAATTTTTTATATCAAAAAAAATCTTATTTTTCTAGGATAATACTTTTAATTATATCGATTATTTTATTACTTATCGAGGGAATAATATTATATTTTTATAACATTCCAAGACACAATAGTATGTATATCTTTTTAATTCCAACTTCTATTTTTTTATTTAGTATAATTTTAAAAAATAAGACTACTAGAAATATAATATATAAAAATTTATCAACATGGATATATATTCTTCATCCATTATTTATAGTGGGAATAAGATTTTTAGGTAAAATATTAAATATTAGTATAATAGTTAATAATAGTATTATAAATTATTTATTAGTATTATCCTCTACGATAGTATTTATTATAATTAGTAAAAAAGTTGGGAAGAAATTATTAAATATATGATACAATAATATAGAGGATGCATTTATGAGTAGAAGAAAAAAAAAGAAAAGTAATTTTAGTAAGATAGTTTTTATATTGTTTATTGTAATTAGTATATATATTTATTTTAAAGATGAAATAGATAATTATATACTTAAAAATTATACATATGCAAGTGAGTCTTATGATATAGAAAATATCCCAGAATATGAAGGGGAACCTTATATTATATTGGATGGAAATAAACCTAATTTTAGTGATGATGATTATCAAAAGAGTGCTTTTGAAAGTTATAGTGATTTAGATTATTTAGGAAGAACAGGAGTAGCATTTGCCAATATTGGAACAGAATTAATGCCTAAAGATGATAGGGAAAGTATTAGCAATGTTAAACCAACCGGATGGAAACAGGCAAAGTATGATATTGTAAGTGGAGGTTATTTGTATAATCGTTGTCATTTAATAGGTTATCAATTAACTGGAGAAAATGATAACCCTAATAATTTGATTACTTGTACTAGAAGTATGAATATAGATGGTATGTTAGATTTTGAAAATAAAGTAGCAGATTATATAAAAAACACTAATAATCATGTTTTATATAGGGTATCACCAATATATGAAGATGATAATTTACTTGCAAGCGGTGTCCAAATAGAAGCAAGTTCTGTTGAAGATAAATGTAAAGATATATGTTTTAATGTATATGTGTACAATGTAGAAGATGGAATAGAAATAAATTATTATGATGGAAGTAGTAAATTAGCATAAAAAAATCTTCTTAATTGAAGACTTTTTTTATTGAATTGTGTACCCACCATCTGCTATAATATTTTCTCCAGTTATAAATGAGGAATCATTACTTGCTAAAAAAGTAATAACTTTAGCAATTTCCATAGGATTTGCAAGCCTTCCTATTGGATGTCTATTAATAGTGGAATTTCTCATTTCGTCAGTGTATTCTGATATTAATGGAGTATCTACATAACCTGGAGATACAACATTTACTCTAATATTATTTCTAGCATAAGTTAAAGCAGCTGATCTAGTCATATTTATAACTGCACTTTTAGTAGCAGAATAAGCATATGAACTAGGTTTACCAACTACTCCTAGTACAGACGATATATTTATAATAGATCCACCATGAGCCTGTTTTAACATTTCGATAATAGCATATTTATTAGTTAAAAATACTCCAGTTAAATTAACCCCCAATACTTTATTCCATTCATCCATTGTTTCTTCATGACACATTAAAGTAGATCTAATCCCAGCAGAAGCTACTAAAATATCTATATGTCCAAAACTATTAATTGCCTTTTTGATTAATAAAATAACATCATCTTCATTAGATACATCACAAACAACTCCAACAATTCTATCAATATCTCCAAGTTCTGATGCTATTTCACGTACATTTTCATCAATATCAGCAATTACTACTTTAGCACCTTCATTTAAAAAATCTTTGGCAGTTTCTAATCCAATCCCACTAGCACCCCCCGTAATAATAGCCACTTTACTATCTAGTTTCATTATATCACTCCCATATCTATTATAATTATAATATAATAATCACTTATAAAATATAGTTATATAACAATTTTACATTTTTTATGTCAAGTAAAATATAAGTAAATTTAGTAGTTATTAATTATTGTTTATGATATAATCTTTAAGAAAGTTGGTGTAATATGAATTTAGATAATTTAAATAAAGAACAAAAAGAAGCAGTTATCCATATAGACGGACCAATGCTTGTTTTAGCAGGTGCTGGTTCAGGAAAAACTAAAGTATTAACTAGTAGAATTGCTTATTTAATAGAAAATGGAGTAAATCCTAGAAATATACTTGCAATAACATTTACTAACAAAGCTGCTAAAGAAATGAAAGACAGAGTAATTAATTTAATTGGACCATCTGCTAATTATATTCAAATATCAACGTTTCATTCCTTAGGACTTAAAATGATAAAAGAAAATTATAATGTTTTGGGATATGATAAAAACTTTACTATATTAGATAGTGATGATACATTAACTGTAGTCAAAAAGATAATTAAAGAGATGAATCTAAATCCCCAATTTTATAATGCGAAAGCAATAAGAAATAAAATAAGTTCTGCTAAAAATGAACTTATGAGTGTAAGTGAATTCTCACATGTGGAGTTTGACAAAGTAATAGTTAGGATATTTGAAAAATATAATAAAATATTAAAAGTCAACAATTCTGTGGATTTTGATGACTTACTTGTTCTCCCCATTCAATTATTAAATAACAGTGAAGTGTTAGATAGATATCAAGAATTATATAAATATATATTAATAGATGAGTATCAAGATACTAATGAAGCTCAATATAAATTTACTAAAAAGTTAGCTAGTAAATATAAAAACTTATTCGTAGTGGGAGATAATGACCAAGCAATATATGCATTTAGAGGAGCAAATTTTAAAAATATATTGAATTTTGAAAAAGACTATCCTAATTGTAAAACAATATTACTTGAAGAAAATTATCGCTCTACTAAGATGATTTTAAATGCTGCTAATAGTGTTATTAAAAATAATAAAGAAAGAAAAGATAAAAATTTATGGAGCAATAATCCTGATGGGAATAAAATAAAGTATATTATGGCTGATAGTGATAAAGAAGAAGTAAACTATATATCATCTAAGATAAAGGAATTAAACAATAATGGTGTTAATTATGAAGATATAGCAATTTTATATAGAACTAATGCTCAATCAAGATTAATTGAAGAAGAAATGCTTAAAAATAATATTCCATATAGAGTAATAGGTAGTTTCTATTTCTATAATCGCAAAGAAATTAAAGACTTATTATGTTATTTAAGGCTTATTAATAACCCTCATGATGATATTAGTTTAATTAGAGTAATAAATGTACCTAAAAGAGGAATTGGTGTTAAAACAATGGAAAATTTGGATGCTAAATCAAATGAATTAGGAATATCATTATTTGACACAATTAGTGAAGGTAAGGAATTAACTTTTAAAAATTTAATATTAAAAATGAAGGAAGAAAGTGAGAATTTATCTTTAACAGAGATGGTAGATTTAGTCTTAAACGAAAGTGGTATAAAACAAGAACTTGTAAATGAAAAAACATTAGAAAGTGATATTAGACTTGAAAACTTAGAAGAATTTAAATCTATTACCAAAAATTATGAAGAAGAATTTGGGGTAATTTCTTTAAGTGATTTTTTAAATGAAATATCTTTAGTTAGTGATATGTCAGAACATCAAGAATCTAAAAATAAAGTTAGTTTAATGACTGTTCATTCTGTTAAGGGATTAGAATTTGATTATGTATTTGTTGAAGGTATGGAAGAAGGAATATTTCCTCATTACAATGCTATTAATGATGGAAGTAGATCAGCTATTGAGGAAGAAAGAAGACTATGCTATGTAGCAATAACAAGAGCAAAAAAAGATTTATGGCTACTTAACGCCAAAAGGAGGATGTTATTTGGAAATACGCAAACTAATTTACCAAGTAGATTTGTAGAAGAAATAGATCCAAAATATTTAGAAATAGAAAATAACCGTAAGAGTGTCTTTAAGAAAGTTAATAATTTTGTTAAAGAAGAGATGTTTACTAAAGAAGATACAGAATATCAAACGGGAGACTTAATTAGTCACATTGAATATGGTCAAGGTGTAATAATATCTGTTGATAAATCAATTATAACAGTAGCTTTCCCACATCCGTATGGAGTAAAGAAACTCATGAAAAATCATAAAAGTATTAGTAAAGTGTCCGTATCATAGAGACCTTTTAAACATATAATATAGTGGTGATAAAAGTGAATTATAGATTATTAGTTAATAAAACTAATGGCTTATCAAAAGACTTTATACCAGAAGATTTAGTAGATACTAAAAGTAAATATAAAGATGGAATTTTAATTAATGAGAAAGTACTAAATGCTTTTAGAAATTTACAAAATGATGCTAGAGAACTTAATTATTATTTTGATATAGAAAGTGGATATCGCTCATATGAATACCAAGAAAAAATATATAATGAAATAGTAAGGGAAAAAGGATTTAATTATGCTCTTAGAAGTGTTGCTAAACCAGGATATTCTGAGCATCAAACAGGATTAGCAATAGATATATGTATATATAAAGATGGAAAAAGTTATATTGAACATGATATAGAAGATTATCCAGAAACTAAGTGGTTGCATACTAATGCTCATAAATATGGTTTTATTTTAAGATATCCCAAGGATAAAGAAGAAATAACTGGATATATGTATGAACCATGGCATTTAAGATATGTTGGGGATATATCACTATATATTTATAATAACAACTTGGCGTTAGAAGAATATTATAATGAAAAAACTATACTTAGTGAAAATAATAAAGTATAGTTTTTATTTTTAATTTATTGCTTTTTAAAAAATAATATTGTATAGTTGATATGGTGGTGATATTATGGATATAGAATTAAAAAAAGCATTAGAATTGGAAGAAAAAAGGCAACAAAATAATATAGAATTAATAGCATCAGAAAATTATGTATCTCCTTCTATATTAGAATTACAAGGTAGTATTCTTACAAATAAATATGCTGAAGGATATCCGGGAAAAAGATATTATGGAGGATGTCAGTATATAGATATATTTGAAAATAAAGCAATAGAATATGCCTGTAAGTTATTTGATGTAGAGTATGCTAATGTTCAACCACACTCAGGAAGTTCTGCTAATATGGCAGTATACCGTGCTTTATTAAATAATGGTGATAAAGTAATGGGACTAAATTTATCACAAGGAGGGCATTTAACCCATGGGCATGCAATTAACTTTAGTGGATTAGATTATCAAATAATACCTTATAATGTTAATCCTAAAACAGAACTTATAGACTATGATGAACTTAGAAATATTGCCTTAAAAGAGAAACCTAAAATGATAATAGCAGGTGCTAGTGCATATTCGAGAATAATTGATTTTAAAAAATTTAGAGAAATAGCTGATGAAGTAGGAGCGTATCTAATGGTAGATATGGCTCATATTGCAGGGCTTGTAGCAGTAGGCTTACATCCTAGTCCAATTCCTTATGCTGATGTTGTAACATCTACTACGCACAAAACACTAAGGGGACCAAGAGGCGGACTTATATTAACAAATAATGAAGATATTATAAAAAAAATAAATAAAGTTATATTTCCAGGAATTCAAGGTGGACCTCTTATGCATGTAATTGCTGCGAAAGCACAATGCTTTTATGAAGCTTTGCAACCTAACTTTAAAGATTATCAAATGCAAGTTTTAAAAAATATTAAGGCATTAAGTGATACTTTAATAAAAGAAGGATTTAGAATTGTATCTGGAGGAACTGATAATCATTTAATTTTAGTTGATGTGAAAAGTAGTGTTAATTTAACTGGAAAAGAAGCGGAAACTATTTTAGATAAAATTAATATAACCGTTAATAAAAATACTATTCCTAATGATTCAGAAAGCCCAATTAAAACGAGCGGAATTAGATTAGGAAGTCCAGCAATGACAACAAGAGGACTTAAAGAAAAAGATTTTATTAATATTGGAAAGATAATATCAAAAGCATTGAAAAATAGAGATAGAGATGATATACTTAACGGTTTGAAAGAAGAAGTATTAACCATTACTAGTAAATTTCCTTTATACAAGTAAACAGATATATTTTAGTATCTGTTTTTTCTTGACATAATTAAGAAAATATAATACATTTATTACAATATCAAATAAAGTTAGAACACTGAAAGGAAGATACAATGAAAAAAATAAATAATACAATAATAGTGTTATCTTTACTAACAGAAATAATTTATTTTATCTTTAATCCGATAACAACATTAGATAATATATTGTTATTATTATCATATATACCAGTTATTTTCATTCCCAGAATATTTAATTCAATATTTAAAAATAAGAAAGTAAAAATAGATGATAATTTAGAATTCGTTTATTTAATATTTCTTATATTAGCATTTCTATTTGGAAGTATAATGGGATGATACTCTAAAATATATTGGTATGATTCATTCACTCACTTATTATCAGGTATATTTACAGCGTATATTACCCCATTTGTTTTAAAGTGGCTAAATAGATATAATAAAAAAGATTTAATATTTAATGTTATATTTATGATTTTAATAACTCTATCAGTTGCAGTCTTATGGGAATGTACAGAATTTACAATAGATAAATTACTTGGAACAGATACCCAAAAAGTACTAACTACAGGGGTTAATGATACGATGAAAGATATGATTTGTGCTTTGTTAGGAGCTATCTTATACATAGTATATTACGTTTATGATATGAAAAAAGAATAACTAGAAAAAAGTAGTTATTCTTTTAAAAACAATATTTACGGTCAAGAAAACGAACAAAAAAACGTTCAAGTAATTGACTAAAAATAATAAAAATAGTATAATATACATATACAATTAAGAGGTGATTTAAATGAATAATTATGTACCGCCATTTACTATTACTAATATAATGTTAGATAGAATATCTTCAATTATGAAAAAAATTGGTAAAATGGATAATTATAAAGAATTAAATAAAATGCCTGTTTTAAGAAGAAACAATAGAATTAAGTCTATTCATTCATCTTTGGCAATAGAAGCAAATTCACTGTCTTTCGATCAAGTTAAAGATATCATTAATGGTAAAGTAGTAGCTGGACCTAAAAATGAAATACAAGAAGTACAAAATGCATATAATGCATATTTGAAAATGAAAGAAGTTAATCCTTATTCAATAATTGATTTAAAGAAAATTCATGGAGTATTAACGTATTTAACAGTTGAAGATTCTGGTAATTTTAGAAAAGGTGGTGAAGGAGTTTTTGATGAAGATGGTAATTGTATCTTTGTATGTCCTCCACCAGAACAAGTTGATTTATTGATGAACCAATTATTTGATTGGATGAAGAATAACAAAGACAAAATACATCCATTAATTTTATCTTCAATTTTTCATTATGAATTTTTATTTATTCATCCTTTTAGAGATGGAAATGGGAGAACAGCAAGATTATGGCAAAATGTTATACTTTCTCATTGGGAAACTTTGTTTGAATATGTTCCAATAGAATCAGAAATAAAGAAATATCAAGAAGATTACTATAATATAATTCAAAATTGTAATAGTAAAGGAGAATCTACAGAGTTTATAGAATTTATGTTAAAAATGATCGATGAAGTATTGGATACTCTTATTGAAGGAGTTAATATACAAATTAATCATATAAGCATATATGTTAAGAAACTATTAGATGTTATGGATTTTGAAGTACGTTATACAACTACAGAACTTATGGAATTACTTAATATGAAGTCTAGAAATTCATTTAGAGAAAATTATCTTGCACCTGCTATAGAAAATGGAGTAGTTAAAATGACTTTTCCCAACAACCCAACTAGCAAGAATCAAACATATTATAAAGATTAGCATAATGTATTATATTATCCTTTTAACATAAGAAAAAGAATAACTAGAAAAAGCAGTTATTCTTTTAAATATTATCTATGTATATTGTTAATTTTAGATAAAGTAATCCAATATCTTCTTAATGTTTCGTCTCTCATATGAACAGTATTTTCATATTCCCCATAACATTTTTCAATTGTTTTAGCACTAGCTATATTTTCTTCATTACATGTAATTAGTACTTTGTCTATATTTAAATCATTACATTTTTCTAATGCTTTTTCTAGTTGAATTATTCCATATCCTTTTCTTCTTTCGCTTGGTCTAATGGTATATCCAATATGTCCTCCATAATTTAATAAGAAATCACTTAAAGTATGACGAATGTTACAAATTCCAATAACTTTGTTGTCATTAGTTCTAACTAAAAGATAAGTAGAAGCAGGAACATACCCATTAGGTAAATTTATTCCATTTTTTTCATTTTCTTTATCTTTTATCCATTCTTCGTAAGAATTACAATTTTTAAGTCTAGACATACCTGCATATTGCCAAGGATAACCTTTATCTATTAAGTTTACTTCATCTAAAAAAGCCATTACTTCGTTTTTATATTCCAAAGATGGAATAACTAATTTTAAATTTTCCATAAATAACACCTCTCTTGATTATATATTAATTTTCTAAAAAATACAAATAAGACTATCTTACATATATTATCTTTTTTATGTAAAGTATAATAATAGAGGTAAATATATTTATAAACAAGTGATATAATAATCTATACAGGTGATGTAATGAAAAAAATAAAAAATAAGAATAAAAAGAAAAATTTAATAGGAAATATAGCAATAGCAATATTACTTTTTATAACAATATTTTTAATAGGTACGATAATAAAAATGGATTTTATGCCTTTTAAGTATCTATTTATAGTAGTTTTGTTATTAGGTATTATAGAATTTGCTTTAGTTTGGTGCATAAAAAAAGGCAAAAAAAATGTTAGAATTATAACTATGATAATAAGTTTGATTATATCCGTAGTTTTATCAATTATAACATTTAATATACTAAAAACAAATAGTGTTTTGGGAAATATTAATCTTAATTATAAAGTGCATAATTATTCTGTTTTAGTATTAAAAGATAGTGATTATAAAAATATAGAGGATTTAGATGGTAAAACATTAGGATATTATGATAATAATTTAGATGATTCAAAAGATATAATTTCTAAAATAGAAGAAAAAATAAGTGTTGATTCTATCTTATATAATGATATTAATAGTACTGTAGATGCATTAACTTCTAAAGAAGTAGAAATGATTGTATTAGAAGATTCTTATATAAATATGTTGGATGAAGAGATGAATTTTTCGTCTTTAGTAAGAAGTGTTTATGAATTTAAGATAAAGGTTAAGGTAGAAGATGTAAAAAGAGATGTAGATGTCTTAAATGAGCCTTTTAATATATATTTAAGTGGTATAGATACTTACGGAGAAATATCATCAGTATCAAGAAGTGATGTTAATATTATTTTAACGATAAATCCTAAAACACATCAAATATTATTGACATCAATTCCAAGAGATACATATGTCCAATTGTCAGGTACGACAGGTTATAAAGATAAATTAACTCATGCTGGAATACATGGCGTTGAAAAGTCAATTTCAACAATAGAAGAATTTTTAGATATAAAAATAAATTATTATTTTAAGGTTAATTTTACTAGTGTAATTGATATAGTAGATACTTTAGGTGGAGTTAATGCTTATTCGGAATATACATTTACTTCAAAAGATGGTTATAATTATACTAAAGGATATAATTATATGAATGGAGCTCAAGCATTATCTTTTGTAAGAGAAAGATATGCCTTTCAAGAAGGAGATATTCAAAGAGGGAAAAATCAACAAGCAATGATAGAAGCAATAATAAGAAAGTGTACAAGTTTTTCGATAATTAGTAAATATAGTAGTTTACTTGATTCAATTAATGGTAAGTTTGCAACTAATATGCCAACTTCAAAGATAATGAACTTAATAAAGATGCAACTAGATGGTAATTATAAATGGAATATAACTTCTAATTATGTAAGTGGTGTTGGTGAATATAGATATACTTATAGTTATCCTAGTCAAAAATTATATGTAATGATACCTGATAGTGATAGTATTCTAAAAGCTAAAGAACTAATAGATAAAGTAGAATTAGGAGATACTTTAGATAGTTCTTATGGAGAAGAACAATCAGGTAATTATGTAACGCAAACTCCTATTATAGAAGAAATTCCAGATACTTCCTCAGAAGAAACACCAGAAATAACAGATGAAGAAGAAATGCCTGAAGATAATCCACTAGAAGACTTATTACCAAATGAAGAAGAAACTAATACAGAAGAAGAGACTACGGATACTGAAGAAATACCTGATATAATAGAAGATATTAATGGTATAGAATGAAAAGTTATATAGAAATATATAATTTTTTATTTATTTAGTAGAATGTTGTGGTATAATAAAGTCATTTACAAAAAAGAATTAATCTCATAAAAAGAAAGGAAGATAGAAATGGTTTTGAATGAAAAAAGCAAAGAAGAAATAAGAAAAGTTATTGAAAGGGAATTAGAAGATTATAATGGCGAAGAGAGAATACATTTAGATAAAGATTTACTTGAAAGTTTAATGTTTAAAGATATAACTACAATTGTAGACAATACTGAGCGAAAAATGAGACGTATTGTGTGGAGTGGACAATTTTTAAGGAAAATAGACTTAAGCGAAGTATCTTTTGATAATGTTCATTGGAATTATGAAAATCATGATGCAAATTGTAAGTATATAGTTGATTTAAGTGGAACAAACGCAACAATAGATTTTAGTAAATCTTTTGATAATATTTATTGCCCAAAAAGTGGTGTTGTAATTAATAGCTGTAATTTAAGTGAAACTGATTTATTAAACGGTGAAGTAATAACTAAAATATATAATAGTGATTTATCTAATAGTAGTTTAAATCTAGGAACTGGTGAAAGAGGAAATTTGAGAATTTTTAATTCTAATTTAAATGGGGTAAATTTATCTAATCTTACTGTGCCAATGGAAACTTTTTTAGATTATGAAAGTTGGGTTTATATAAGGGCTGGCTTTCAAGTACGATCTGTTTGTTTAAAAAATACAGGTTTAAATATACGTTATGATATAAATATTCCAAGTGGGATATTAACAGAATATAAAAAAATTATAAATCCTAAAAGAAAATTTGTTGAAGCTTCACATGATTTAGAAAAATATTGTAAGGAGTGCCGTCAAGGATATATTTTAGGACAGTTAATAAAAGAAGGCCTTTTAGAAGGATGCTATGTAAATGGTATATTAATAAAAAGCAAATTACAAAGATTTAATATTAAAAACAAAGCATTAATTGAATATGAACAAATGCAACAAAATATAATTGATAAAGTTAAGTCACAAATAAGACAATATAGAAAATAGAGTTATATTAACATATATAACTTTATTTTTTTATATACTTAATTAGGTGATACTATGTCTAATATTATACTTATAATTAAAGGATTAATAATTGGCTTTGCTAAAGTAATGCCTGGTGTATCTGGAGCAATATTAGCTCTTAGTATGGGTGTATATGATAAAGGAATCATGGCAATTACTAATTTTTTTAAAGATCCAAAGAAAAATTTTAATTTTTTATTTTATTTAGGATTAGGTATATTAATATCAATAATTTTAGGAAGTAGAGTTGTATACTTTTTAATTACTAATTATTATACTATGACTATGTTTTTATTTATTGGTTTAATATTTGGAAGTAGTTCTAAATTGTTTAATAAAAGAGAAAGAACTAATAAAGGTTTACTTATTACAATAATAACTTTTATTGGTTTAACTTACTTATCTCTTATAAATATTCACAATAATATAAATGCAACTAATTCTTTTTTCATATATGTCATATCAGGATTATTAGATGCTTTTGGAATGATTGTTCCTGGTATTAGTTCAACATCTTTATTAATGATTATAGGTACTTATGATAATATATTATATACAATATCAAATATAGTAAATTATAATAATTTTATTAGTAATATGTCTATAATGTTTCCATACTTATTTGGTATATTTATTGGTATCGTAATTACCAGTATATTAGTTAGTTATATGTTTAAAAAGCATTATAATATTACATTTTCTTTTATAATTGGTGTAATTTTATCTAATCTACTACTGCTTACTATAAACATTCCTATTAATAATATAAAAGACTTAACAATAGGAATACTATTATTAAGTCTTGGTAGTTTTATTTCTTACTCATATGGCGATTAATTCTTCCCCTTAAATTAAATTGAAATTTTAAACTAGGAAAAGCCTTTACAATACGCTTTTGCAATACTTTATTTTTAATTGTTTCAATTACTTTTTTGTTTATTTCTTCAGTTGAATCTTTGGCAATATTAAGAGCAGTTGTTTTAAACTTACTAATAATATTAAAAGATACTAGAACATCAGTTATAAAAATAATTAAAAAACTACTGCTTATAATCACCATTATATTTTCAGGGATTAAATTTAATAAATAAATAATAATCGGATTAGTAAAGCATATCATTATAACACCGCATAGACCAAATAAAAAGGCATAAGTTAAACATATTCTTCCATTAACATTAAATTTTTTATCAGAGTAATCCCACCATCTTGCTTTAAATATTTTTTCCATTATATAACTAGTAATATATTCAAGTGTACTACATATAAAAGCTCCCATAATAAAAACAGTAAAAGGTTCATCTTTATATTGAGTTAAGTAAAACATCATAATTAAAGCACCAAATCCATAAATTGGACAGGCAGGTCCAATTAGGAAACCTCTATTTACAAAACGCTTTGTCCTAATGAATATAAAGGCTACTTCAAGAACCCAACCCAAAAAAGTATATATAATAAAAATAAAAAAATAATACAAAAAAGTATTCATATTACACCTTCTTAAGTTAGAGTATATCACATATATACTAATTTAACAATAATGAAAAAAATTAATTAGAAGTAATCTTTATAGTAAAATCAAATTTTTATGATATACTTATATAGGATAAAAAATAGAAAAGGAAGTAGTAATATGAGTGGTAAGTTAATTGTAATAGAAGGAACTGATTGTTCAGGAAAAGAAACACAAGCAAAGTTATTAGTAGATAAATTAGTAAGTGAAGGGAAAAAAGCAGTAGGATTATCTTTCCCTATGTATGATACTCCAACTGGAAAAATAATTGGAGCTTGTCTTTTAGGGAAACCTGATATGTGTAAAAAAATATTAAAAATAAATACTAGTTTTTTTCCTGAAGGAGGGGGTAATGTTGATTATCTAACAGCCTGTAATCTGTATGCTGCAGATAGAAGATATAATTTGCCTAAAATATTAGATTATTTAAACAAAGGATATATTGTAGTTTTAGATAGATATGTTGCATCAAATATGGCTCACCGAGGAGGCTTTGTGAAAAATAAACAAGATAGACTAAAAATATATCAAAAAATAGAATTGTTAGAGTATGAAATAGATGAGCTGCCTCGCCCCGATAAAACAATACTTTTGTATTTACCTTATGAATATGCTTGTATTTTAAAAAGAAATAGAGAAGAGAGTGTTGATGAAGCTGAAGCAAATATAAAATATTTAAAAAATGCTGAACGGGCTTACTTAGAACTTTCTAAAATATATAATTTTGATATTGTAAAGTGTGTAAAGAAAAATGTAATAAGAAGTAAAGAAGATATAAATAATGATGTATATAGACAAGTAAAAGATGTTATTTAGTAATAAAATACACCTAGTCTTTGCTATTGACTAATGTAATAATTCCATATATAATTATACTTATTGGAGTTCAACTTTGCATTGCTTCATTGCAAAGTATTTCAGTACAATCAA
>CALVSZ010000023.1 GCA_944359705.1 uncultured Bacilli bacterium
TAAAAAGCTCATTTACGTTTAAGTTCCGGTAAAATTTTAAATAATGAATAAAAAAGATGAATCCTGTGGAAAAGAATGAACTTGCTAATTAATGTGTTGACACTTTTAAAATCTAATAGCTAGGAAATAATTATTTAAGTAATATTATAATTATTTTGTAAAAAATAAAATTTAATTTATAAATTATTGCTATTAAATTCATAATATGTTATATTCATTGTAGAAGGAGTGAAACTGTGAAAAACGTTTTGAAATTTAGTGTGTTAACACTTGGAGTTGTTTCTATGGTAGGATGTGGCGCTAAAGAAGATTATTCAGTAAAATGTACTATGGAAAGTAATGATGTTATAAATAACTATTCAACATCATCAATTTATGAAATAATAACAGATGGTGAAATTGTAAAAAAAGTTAAAACAACAGAAACTGTTATTAGTGAAAACGAAACATTTTTAGACTTAATGGAGGAACAATTGTCTCAAAATTACGAAAAAATGGATGAATCATATGGAGGATATACTACTAACATTAGTAAAAACGGAAATAAAGTTGTATCAGAAGTTGAAATTGATTATGAACATATGGATGTTGAAAGCCTTCTAGAAGATCAACCATCTATGAAAAATTATGCAAATGATAATAATCAACTTACATTAGAAGGAGTAAAGACAATATATAAAGCTATGGGAGCAACTTGTGAAGAATAAATTAAACAATTAATTGCTGTAAATAGAGCCTATTTTTATGGCTCTTTTACTATGCAATATCTAAAAAGCAATTAAAAGTATTGACAAATATGTATGCTTAATCTATAATTCGAGTACAAGTGATAAATATCATGCAAAAAATATAAAACAATTATTATAAATATCATAAGATAGGAAGTAGGCATAGTTCTATTTTTTAAATGGGGTGGAAGAATGAATGAATATAAAAAAGCATATTTACTCAATATGTATGATAGAGAAATTAAAAATTTAGAAAATAAAAGACAAATTATATTAAAAAGTAAAATTTTAAAGAAAAAGCAGTTTGTTAAATCATTACGTTTTAACAGTATTTTTGGTATTATAGTCACAGTTGTTTTATCAATACTTGGAATATTTTATCAAAAAGAATTAGTGTTTTATTTATATAGCTTAATTGAAGGAATCTTTATAACAGGATTAATTACAACTGCAGACTATAACAATAAAATAAAATATATTAAAGAATTAAAAAATAAATATAAAAATAATTTAATTGATGAAGAGATAGGTAAACTAGAAGAGCAAAAAAATAAATTAAATATTAATAATTATTCATATAGTCCTATTACATATAAGAATAAAAAAGCAAGAGATACAAAAATATTAGTAAAAGTAAAATAAAGTATTTAAAATAAAAAATATATAATGTATAATTAAAGTAGGTGATAGTGTGGAGTTAAAAGATTTATTAAGTAATTATATTGAATTAAATAATAAAATTGATAAATTATGGAGGTATCTTTGAAGTAGATAAAAAAAAGGATACAATATTAAGTAATAATAAAATTATGGCAGATAATACATTTTGGGATAATGTTGATTTAGCTAATAAAATAGTAAAGGAGACTAATTTATTACAAAAAAATGTAAATATTATAGAAAATGCTAAAAATAAGATTGAAGATAATTTAGATGTTTTGAAGGAATTAAAAGAAACAGATATGGATTTATTAGAATTAATTTTTGATGAATATAAGGCGTTAAAGGAAGAAATTGATAACTTAGAACTACAAACTTATTTATCAGGAAAATATGATAACAATAATTGTCTTATTGAATTTCATGCTGGTGCTGGTGGAACTGAGAGTTGTGATTGGGCTAATATGCTTCTTAGGATGTATACAAGATACTTAAATAAAAAAAATTATAAAGTAGATGTATTAGATGTTCAAGAAGGTGAAGAAGCAGGTATAAAAAGTGCTATGATAAAAGTAGCGGGTGAATATGCATATGGTTATTTAAAAGGAGAAACTGGTGTACATAGATTGGTTAGGATAAGCCCATTTGATAGCAATTCACGAAGGCATACTTCATTTGCGTCTGTTTTAGTTGTTCCTGAAGTATCTAATGATGTTAATGTTGAAATAAACGATAATGATTTAAAAATAGACGTTTATAGAAGTAGCGGTCCAGGAGGGCAGGGAGTAAATACAACGGATAGTGCAGTTAGAATTACCCATATTCCTTCAGGTATAGTAATAACTTGCCAAAATGAGAGAAGCCAGATAAAGAATAAGGAAACTGCTCTTGCTATATTAAAAAATAAATTATATTTATTAGAACAGGAGAAACAAAATGAAGAGTTGTCTTTTTTAAGAAATGACAAAATAAGTAATGGATTTGGTTCAGGGAAAAGAAGTTATGTAATGTGTCCATATACTTTGGTAAAAGACAATGATACTAATTATGAAACTAGTGATGTAAATGCTGTTTTAGATGGTGATATAGAAGACTTTATTAAAGAAGGAATAAGAAGGAGGTAAATATGTTTTTTAAGAAGTTAAAAGAAAAAAAGGTAAATAATATTATTAAAGAAATAAATAGTCGTGATTTGTTTAAAAGATATCTTTTACTTGTTATAGGTTGCTTTATTGTGGCGTTTGCTTTTAATTTATTTTTCTTAAAATATGGAATTGTATGCTTTGGAATAAGCGGCCTTTCAATTGTAGTAAATGAATTTGGTTTTGACCCTTCCTTGTTTATATTATTAGGAAATATTGTTTTATTAATTGTAAGTTTTTTTGCTTTAGGTTTTTTAAAAACTAAAAATTCAATTATTGGATCGTTACTATTCCCCTTATTTGTAAAATTAACTTCATATTTAACTGCAAATATATCATTAGGCGATGTAGAAATGATTGTAATTGCTATTTTCGGCGCTGTTTTAACAGGAGTTGGTTATGGAATAATTTTTAAAACAGGATTTACGACAGGTGGCACCGACATATTAGACCAAATTATATCTAAGTATAGTAAAATAAGCTTAGGAAGCTCAATGCTTATCGTTGATGGTTTAGTTGTTCTTTCAGCAAAATTAGTTTTTTCATGGGAAATTGTTTTGTATGGAGCTATTGTTTTATATATAATAAGTACACTAACTGATAAAGTAATTTTAGGTATATCACAAAGCAAAGCATTTTATATTGTAACAGAAAAAGAAGAAGAAGTTAAAACATTTTTATTATCAATTTTAAATGGTGGGGTTACTTTAATTAATGCACGAGGTGGATACTCAAATGAGAAACAGCATTTATTATTAGGAGTAGTCCCTACGCGTAGTTATTATGTAGTAAAAGAAGGATTAAAACAAATTGACGATAAAATATTTTTCTTAGTTTGTGACGCATACGAAGTAAGTAGCAGGGAGAAAATTAAAAATGAATAATAAATTTGATGTACTAACAATTTGGAAAGAAATAATAGAAAAAAATAAAATAAAAAACTATATTAGTTTTATTGTTGGCTTATTTTTAACTGCTTTTACCTTTTCTTTATTTTATCATCCTAATAACATTGTGTGTGGAGGTACTACAGGGTTATCAGTAATAGTTGACGAAATTTTTGGTGTTAATCCATCATTATTTATTGCCATTGCATCTTTAATACTATTAATTTTTTGCTTAATTTTCTTAGGATGGGAAATAACGATAAAGACAGTAGTGGGAACTTTACTATATCCTTTATTTATTGCCATAACTGATTTCATTGTTCCATACATTAATTTTAGTTCTAATAGCCTTTTTCTATCAATGTTTATAGGAGGAATAACTTATGGAGTTGGGACAGGATTAATGCTAAGAACAGGATTTTCTAGTGGTGGTTCCACAATTATTTGCTTAATATTAAATAAATATGCTAAAGTATCTATTGGTAGTGCTAATATCATAATTAATTTCTTTATTTTATTATTTGGAGCTATTGTCTTTGGTATTGATAAAACAATTTATGCTTTAATCACTATATTTATTTGCTCATACATTACTGATAGAGTTGTTATTGGAGTATCTAAATCAAAGACTTTTCACATTGTAACTAGTAAAGAAGAGGAAGTAAAAGACTTAATAATAAATAAATTAGGTCATACTGCTACAATAGTAGAATCTAGAGGTGGGTATTCAAATAAAAAGAATAAATTAATTTTAGCTACCATTCCTACAAAAGAATATTTTTTATTAAAAGAAGTTGTATTAGAAATTGATAAAAATGCATTCTTTTTAATTACTGATACTTATGAAGTTAAAGGTGGAGTGTAAACTTGTAAATTTATGGTATTTTAATATTTTGTTGAAATTGAAAATAAATATATGTTATAATTATAAATGTTAAAAAGGTGGAATGAAGTATGGAACTAATTAGAATTGCAGATGTTCAGAAAACATATAAAAATGGTGTAGTAGCATTATACGATTTTAATTTAAGTATAAAAAAAGGTGAATTTGTTTTTGTAATAGGTGCTTCCGGATCAGGAAAAAGTACACTTATAAAAATGTTATATCGTGAAGAAAAACCTGATAAAGGGGAAATCATTATTGGTGGTATTAATGTTGCTAAATTAAAAAATAGAAAAGTATACATACTAAGAAGAAAAATAGGAGTAGTATTTCAAGATTTTAAACTATTACCTAAACTTACTGTATACGAAAATGTAGCTTTTGCTATGGAAGTATTCTCTATAGACAAAAAGCAAATTCATAAAAGAGTTTTAGAAGTGTTAGAACTTGTTGGTTTAAAACATAAAGCAAGACAGTATCCTAACCAATTATCTGGGGGAGAACAACAAAGAGTAGTTATTGCAAGAGCGATTGTAAATAAACCAAAATTATTAATATGTGACGAACCTACTGGAAACTTAGACCCAGATACAAGTATGGAAATAATGAAAGTATTAGAAGAAATTAATGAAATGGGAACTACAATAATAATGGCAACTCATGATAGAGAAATAGTAAATAAGTTGAGGAAGAGAGTAATTATGCTTGAAGAAGGAAGACTTGTAAAAGATTATGAGAAAGGACAGTATAACGATGAAAGGAATTAGAGCATTAGGTAGATATTTTAGAGATGCATCTAAAAGTGTAGTTAGAAATTTTTCCCTTTCTTTGGCTTCTATATCTTGTATTACTATAACTTTGATTGTTGTTTCTATTTCTATTGTAATCTCACTTAACGTTGAAAATTTTGCCGAATCAATTAGAAAAGACGTTACTGTAGTTGTATTTTTAGATAATGATACGACAAAAGAAGAAATAAAACAAATAGAAGAAGACTTAAAGAAAATTGAAAATATTGATAAAATGGAATTTAAAACTAAACAAGAAGCAGCTGACGAAGCAAAAGAAGATAATGAAATTTTTGAAACAGTCGTTGATGGTTGGACAGAAGACACCAATCCCCTTTTAGATAGTTTTATGTTAAAAGTTAAAAATGTTGAAATAATAAAAGATACTGTAAAAGAAATAAAAAAATTACCTAAGATAAATACTGTAAATTATGGTGAAGACATAGTTGACCAATTAGTAACAGTATTTAAAGTAATTGAAAAAGTATGTATTATTGCTGTTATATCCTTAATTGTAGTAACCGCCTTCTTAATAGCTAATACTATAAAATTAGCGATATTTTCTCGTAAAACAGAAATAGAAATAATGCGTTTAGTTGGAGCTTCAAACATTTCTATAAAAGTTCCATTTATAATTGAAGGATTATTTTTAGGAATAATAGGATCAGTAATCCCTATAATAATAACAATTTATGGATACATAACAATTTATAATTATTTTGGAGGTAAAATATTATCTTCATCTTTAGCTAAATTAATAGAGCCATATCCTTTTGTATACTTAGCATCACTACTATTATTAGGTATAGGTATGTTAGTAGGTATGTTTGGAAGTTGGCGTGCTGTTAGGAAATATTTAAAAATATAAAAGAAACTAATTGTTTAGTTTCTTTTTTCAATCCCATAATTACCAGACGAAATATCATAAAAAATATAATTTTTTAAAGGATTATAAGTTAAATATCCAAAAAGTAAATAAACACCAAAAATTAAAAAAATAGGCAATATAGTTGATATCTTTCTTTCCTTTAATTTAAAAAGCAGATAAGATATATATTCAATTACAGCATAAGTAATAAACATTAATATAATAGTTATTACAAAATTTTCTCCAAATGTATTATAAATAGGTAAATAAATAATCAAGAAAATAAATATAGATAAAATTGCCGTTATAACTAATTTCAATAAATAATTATTTACGTTAATATTTTCTCTTTTTAATAAAAAATACTCTATAACTCCATAAAAAAGTATAACTCCCCAAAATATTTTCATATGCTCCCATATACTTTCATTAACAGGAAATAAAATAGAAGTAAAAAAGTTAGGTAATATATCATATCCAAAATGCCAAGCAAAGGATAAAATAAATAGACAAATAGACCCAATAATTTTGTATTTTTTCATCGTTATCACCTAATATAATTTTATGTAGAAAAAAAATTATTATACTTTCAAGTATTGTTTTACTTTATTATTTATCCATAGTATAATTATTTTAGTAAGAAGTGATGCAGTTGAAAAAAATTATAGCAGTTATAATAATTATTATTTTGTTAATAACTATTACTTGTTCTATTTTTATATTGCCAAGTAAAGAAGTAAAAGTTATAGAAGATGTAATATCTATTCAGAATAAAATGGATGATAATATAAATATTTATACAAATACATTTGATAATCCCAATGTCATAATAGATCCATATGGAATTAGCCCCTTAACAGCTTTAATTACTTTTAAAACTGAAGATTTAGTCAAGATAAAAGTTGTCATAAAGGTTAAAGATAACTCAAGTGATATTATATATAGTGAAAATAACGAATCTAATGCTCATATAATACCAATATATGGATTATATCCTAATTATGAAAACACAGTTATCTTATCAACACCTTCAAAAACAAAAGAACTAACAATAAAGACAAATGATATAGATATTAATCTAGTTTCCACATTTTCTGTGGATAAACCTAACCAATTAAATTTAATAAGCATGGAACATGGAGTAGTAGGCTTAGACCAAAATAATGAAATTAGATTTTATTTAAAAGGAAATTATACTCATGACATCGTGATAGATGATGATAATAATTTAATTTTATCAACAAACAGATACGATAATAATGGTAATAATACAGGAATTGTTAAAATGAATTTATTAGGGAAAATACTATGCGAATATAATTTAAAAGACGGATATAAAGGATTAATAGACGAGATAGATAAAACTAAAATAATATTATTAAGTAAAAATGTTATAGAATATGATATACAAACTGGATATATTTATAATGAGTATGATATTTCCGAATTTGATGATAATTGGCTTGATTTAATATATACTGGTTCAGAAATTGTATTAGTGGGAACCAAATATGATTTGTACTTTGATTACAAAACTAAAAAACTATCTAAACTAGTATCAACAGAAACTGTCGACTCAAAGTTTTCAACAATACTTGTGGATTTACCTAAAATAAATAGTGCTACTATATTTCAAGATAATTTATATACTTACACAAGAGATGATACTCAAATAACATCTCAAGAAAAAATTTATGATATTAAAGATCTTGTTATAAATGAATTGTTTTTTTATAAACTAAGTAAAGGTATTTATATATCTAGTTATAATAAAACTATAGAGAGTAAAAAATACATAAGTACATTACTATATAAAGAAAATGATACTGATGTTAAAGTTTATAAAGAATATGATCGCTTAGTAATTGAAGGTAATTTTAAATCAGATGATGAAGTATATATAATATTAGATAAATTATTTGATAAACATATATACAAATTTGATTCAAATAAAAAGGTATTTTATATTAATTCATATGGATTAAAAGGCCAATATTCTATTTATATTAAAGTAAATAATAAAATTATGAAAACAGATAAGTATGTAAATTTTTAAATAATAAGTAAAAAGTTAATTCAACAGGTAATAATTATATTAAGAGGATTTTTAGGGAAGATATAAGGAAAGGATTTATATGAAAAAAATACTCTTAATATTTTTTTTAATAATGCTCTTTCCAATGACAATACATGCAGAATTAAAAGATTCTAGATTAGAACAAATATATATAGGAAATATATATTCGGTTTTTAAAATGTCAAATGGAGAGTATTATTTATATTTACAGGATTTATTTATAATGAATGGTAAAACAGCTTATTGCATTGAGCCTAATGTTCATATAACAACATCGATATATAATTCTACTAGTAATTTTGATGAATTAAATTTATCTAAAGAAATAAAAGAAAAAATAAAGTTAATTGCTTATTATGGTTATGATTATTTTAATAAAAGTGATATTAAATATTTTTTAGCAGCTCAAGAATTAATATGGGAAGTGGTATTAGATGGGAAAGGAGAAGTTTATTGGACAAGTATTGATCAAGTTCATGGCCCTAGAATAGATGTAGAAACAGAAAAGAATGCTATTTTAGAAAAAGTAAATAAAGATAACTTACTTCCTTCTTTTAATAATAATAGTTATGACTTTAAAAAAGGCGACAATATTGTAATTGAAGATACTAACTTAGTATTAAATGATTATAAAATAATTAATTCCTTGAAATCATATATTAATGATAATAAAATATATGTAAAAGAGGAAAACCCGATTATAAATTTAGTTAGAAATAATTACACCGATGAAGTGTTTATGTTTTACTATGCAGGTAGTTCTCAAAAATTTTTAACTTCAGGTAAATTAGAAGGAAAACATGCGTGTGTTTATGTAAATGTTCACTCGGGGGAAATAGAAATAAATAAAGTTGGCGAAACAGTCTATTTAGAAAATGGTTTTAATTATGAACAAATACTTTTAGAAGGAGTCAAATTTCATTTAATAGCAGACGCTCCTATCATAGTAAATAATGAAACAATTTATGAAAAAGGAGATGTCATTGGTGTATATCAAACTAATGAAAATGGTAGTGTCGTAATTAGCGATTTATATTTTGGTAAATACATTTTAAAAGAGGTATCATCATCAATGGGTAATATTATTGATAACAGTACATATTCAATAGAACTTATATATAATATTAATAACCTAAACTTATCTAAAAAGAATGTTTATCTAAAAAATAGATTGCCAAAAGGACAGTTAGAAATAATCAAGATAGATTCATTTAGTAAAGATAAATTACCAAATACCACATTTCAATTATATCGTGATGATAATGAATTTATAATGGAATTAATAACTAATGAAGAAGGGAAAATAGAACTTAGCAATATTCCTTTAGGTAGCTATTATATAGTAGAGACAAAATCAAATGATGGATACATGTTAAATAATAAAAGAATATACTTTGATATAGATGAAGATAAAAAAGTAATTTCATTAACGGTAGAAAATGAACCAATAATAGAGGTACCTAACACTTCTTTAAATAAAAAGTATTATAATGAGATTATTATAATACTTGGAATAGTATCTGGAACATTATTAATTATATATGATAAGAAAAATAGGTTTAATATTAATATTTCTAAGTAGTCTATATCTAGTATCCATATATTTAAATAAAAAAAGTATTGTTAAAGAAGAAACTGTAAAAATAAGTAATTTCTTAAACATAGAAAAAGATAATATTAATTTGTCAAAGCGTGATAAAAATAATTATTATATGATATTAGAAATACCTAAAATAAACTTAAAAAAGGGATTATATAGTATAGACTCTAACTTAAATAATGTTGATTTTAATTTGGAAATTTTATCTTCATCTTCTATGCCTGACACTCAAAATAGTAATTTAATAATTGCAGGACATTCAGGCACTAGTGAAGTTTCCTATTTTAAAAATTTATATAAATTAACAAAAGATGATTATTGCTATATTTATTATAATGGAAGCAAATATATTTATCAAATAACTAACATTTATAGCCAACCTAAAATAGGTAAAATTACTATTTATAGGGATAATAATTTAAAAACATTAACATTAATCACTTGTACGTTAAATAATAATAATATGCAAACAGTATATATAGGTAATCTTGTAAACATAGAAACTTACTAAAAATACTTGTCTTTTTAAATACATTTGTTATAATGAAAGTAGGAGGAAACTATGAAAAAAATAAGAAAAGCAGTTATTCCTGTCGCAGGAATGGGAACAAGATTTTTGCCAATTACAAAATCAGTTGCTAAAGAAATGCTCCCAATTGTAGATAAACCTACTTTATCTTATATAATTGATGAGGCTGTAGAGTCTGGTATTACTGATATATTGTTAATAACAAATCCATATAAAAAAATAATTGAAGATTATTTTGACGTAAACTATGAATTAGAAAAAAGGATGGAGGAAAAAGGTAAACAACAAGAATTGAATTTATTAAAAAATACGAAAGGAAAAGTTAATATTTATTTTATAAGACAAGGGGAGCCACTAGGAAGTGGTCATGCGATTAAACTTGCTAAAACCTTTGTAGGAGATGAACCTTTTGCTGTATTATATGGTGATGATATAATGAAATCTAAAACACCAGCTTTAAAACAATTAATAAATTTATATGAAGAAAAAGATGCTAATATAATTGGGTGCCTTCCAGTTGATAAAAATCTTGTTTATAAATATGGTATTATATCTTTTGATGATGAAACAACTAAAAAAATTAAAACAATAGTAGAGAAACCTAGAATAGAAGATGCGCCTTCCAACATTGCCGGTTTAGGAAGATACATTGTTAAACCAGAAATATTCGATGAGCTAGAAACTCTAAGCAAAGGAGCTGGGGGAGAATACCAGTTTACTGATGCAATGATGAATCTTATGAATAAGCAAGAATTTTATGCTTGCTTAATAGACGCAACTTATTATGATACAGGTAGTAAAATTGGATATTTAAAAGCAGTAATTGATTATTCATTAGAGAGAGAAGATTTATCAGAGGATTTAATGAAACACATAAGTGAAATTAAGAAGTAGACGTAATGTTTACTTTTTTTGAAAGGAGTTATCTTATGGAATATATAAAAAAATTAATAAAAGCGATGAAAGATATTATTGTTGTTTTAGTTCTACAGTATATGTCAATTATAATTTTGGGAGGCATATATTTAGCATTAGGAGGCAATGATTTACTATCTTTTTATACTAACTATGCACCATATATATTATGTTTAATATATATTATATTAATATATATATTATGGAAAAGATATAAAATAAAAGATAATAAAGTAAATGCCTTTGAATACTATAAAATTACACTATTAGGAATATCATTAGCATGCTATATTAATATGGTTTATTTTGCTTTTGGTATAATTAATGAAGTAGCAAATGTTAATAAATTTATTTTAATATTATCTAGTTCTGTTTTGGGGCCTATCGTAGAAGAATTGTTATTTAGAAAGAATTTATTAGATAAATTATTAAAATTTAATAATAAAACTATTTCTATTATATTATCTTCATTCATTTTTGCCTTCATGCATTCTTCTATTAATTCAATGATATATGCTTTTATCTTAGGAATCGCATTAGGAATTATTTATTTAAAATATAATAACATTAAAATAACTATATACGCCCATATGATATCCAATATAGCAGTTATCTTTTTAACAGGATTCAATATATATTTGTTATACATCTCATTAATGGGAATAATATTAAGTATTTTTCTACTAAATAAAAAAGAGAATGTAATTCCAACAACTAATTGATAACTTTATTTACATTTAAGTCTTTTTATTATAAAATATTCTTAAGGAAAGTGATGCCTATGGATAAATATAACATATTACCCGCTGATACTTATATAGTTATTAACAAAGGAATTATAAACAATGAAGATAGAAAAATATTAAATATGTTATACCAACCAATTATTGGTCCACTTCCAATAACACTATATTATACATTATGGTCGGATTTAGATAAAAGTGAAATAGTAAGTAATATAAATTATCACCAACATTTAATTACTAACATGCATTTAACTTTAGATGAATTAGCTCAAGAAAGAAAGAAATTAGAGGCAATTGGTTTGCTTAAGACGAAAGTAAAACAAGATAATATTAATAATTATATATATGAATTGTATTCCCCATTATCTGCAAACGAAGTGTTCAATCATCCAATTTTAAATATTGTATTATATAATAATGTAGGCAAAAAAGATTATGAAAAACTAGTTGAATACTTTAAACTCCCAAAAATAAATACAACAGGATACGAAGATATTACGGCTACATTTTCTGACGTCTTTATGTCAGTTCCTCTTACTTCAACTGAAATAATAAGTGATGATATTAGGAAAAATAATAAATTAAAACTAAAAATAAATAAAAATTTTGATTTTAGTTTCTTGATAGAGTCAATGCCTAAAAACATTGATATAGATAAATGTTTTAATAAAGATATAAGAGAGCTTATTTTAAATTTATCTTTTTTATATGATATTGATGCTATGCATATGCAAAATATAATTAAAGGTTGCCTAAATGAAAGAGGAATGATTGTAAAAGATGAACTTAGAAAAAGTTGCCGAAATTATTATCAATTTGACCATGGAGGCCTTCTTCCAAGTATTGTTAATAATACCCAGCCAGAATATTTAAAAAAACCAATCGGTGATATGTCTAAACGAGCTAAAATGATTTATACATTTGAGACTATTTCTCCATATGATGTATTAAGAAAAAAGAATAATGGTGCTGAACCTCTTAAGAGAGATTTAAAACTAGTTGAAGATTTAATGGTAGATTTAAAATTAAATGCAGGAGTTGTAAATGTTTTAATTGATTATACTTTAAAAGTTAATAACAATAAATTAAATCGTAATTTTATTGAAACAATTGCAGGTCAATGGAAAAGATTGAATATAGAGACGGTCGAAGAAGCTATGAATTTAGCAGAAAAAGAACATAAAAAATATAATAAAAACATTGTAAAAGCAGCAGCAAATGTAAAAGTAGAGAAATTGCCTGAATGGTTTGATAAAAAAATAGAAAAAAAAGAAGTTAAGTTAGAAGAAAAAAATGAAATAGAAGAATTATTGAAGGAGTATCAGTAATATGGATAGTATAAAAAGCATAATTGGTAATAAATATCAATCTAATAACGATAAATTAGAGTTTTCTTTTAATGAGGCTTTAAAAGATGAAACCTTTAAAAAGGTAGTAAGTACTATAAAACTTCCGAAAAAAGAAATAATGAAACACACTAGTAAAATAGAAGATACAGTAAAAGAATTAAAAAATTGTTCTAATTGTAAGAATATATTTGAGTGTAAAAATAGTGTATTAGGTCATGTATATTATCCTAGTTCAATAAATGACGCAGTTATATTTAGTTATGTTCCTTGTAAATATAAAAAGGATTTAGACAAAAAAAATAAATATCAAGAAAATATCTTGGTATACGATATGCCTAGCACTATAAAAAATGCTTCAATGAAAGATATATATACAGACGATCCCGACCGTTTCAAAGTAATAAAATGGTTAAAAAACTTTATTGATGAATATAAAAAAGGTAATGCAACGAAAGGTTTATATTTAACAGGTAATTTTGGATGTGGAAAAACTTACTTGATTTCTGCTACTTTAAATGAACTTGCTAAATTTAATAAAAAAGTATGTATAATATATTATCCAGAATTTTTAAGAAGTTTAAAGGAATCTTTTAATGATGATGATGAGTATAAGACGAGATTTAATTACGTTAAAACAGTAGATTTGTTGTTGTTAGATGATATTGGTGCTGAAACAACGACAGCGTGGGCTCGTGATGAAATTTTAGGAACAATATTACAATATAGAATGCAAGCTAAATTACCTACGTTTTTTACATCTAATTTTACAATTGAGGAATTAGAAGAACACTTTAGTATTTCGAATAATTCTATTGAAAGAGTAAAAGCAAGAAGAATTATTGAAAGAATAAAACAACTAAGTGAAATAATTGTAATGATAAGTGAAAATAAAAGAAAGTGAGGAATAAAATGGAAAGAGAATTTTTAGATGAAAATGGGGATAAGGTTAAGATGTTAATTGAAGAAGGTAATTCCTATGAACCTAATTTATCTTCTGGTCATTATAAAGTATCAGATACAATGAGAAGTAGGGCTAAACATCGTCATAATAATATATTAACAAGTGATATTGGTTTTAAAAGCAGTGGCTTTGCCGGAGTTGCAGCATTGTCTGCTATTACAGTAATAGCGGGCCTTGTAGTAGCATACATAGCACTTAAATATTAACTTAAAGGAGGTATACCTATGGAATATGTTGCATTAGAAGTAAAAACATGTTATTCAATATTAGAAAGCTTAAATCATATTCCCAAATTAGTAGCAAAAGCTAAAAAATTAGGTTATACCTCCTTAGCTATAACTGATACGAATAACATGTTTGGAGTAATGGAGTTTTATTTAGAATGTAAAAAAAATAATATAAAACCAATTATTGGAATTAAACTTATAGTAAAAGATTGTGAACTCTTATTATATGCTAAAAATATAGAAGGCTATAAAAATATTATTAAATTATCGACCTTGATTTCTGATCGTAATTTAGAAAAAGAAGATTTAGTAAAATATAAAGATAACCTTGTTTTAGTTATGCCTATAAAATATTATAATGAAGAAATATTTAATATATATGAAGATAAATATATGGGATACTCTAACTTAGAAGAAAAAGAAAAAATAAATGCTTCTAAAGTTTTTATTAATGATGTTTCTTATTTAGACAAAACTGATTACCAATACATAGATTATTTGTACATGATTAAAAATGGTAAAGTTCTTGGAGAATATGAGTTAAATACCCATGTTAATAAATATTTACTTAGTCAAAATGAAGTAGAAAAAATATGCGATATAGAAGATATTAGGAATACTATGGAAATAGCAGATAAGTGTAATTTAGAAATTAAATATACAAAAGATTTGTTGCCTATATATGATGAAAATATTGATGCATATAAATATTTAAAAGAAATGTGTTTTAAAGGTTTAAATAAGAGACTGAGTGGTAATCCTAGTGATATATATATAAAAAGGTTAGAATATGAACTTAGTGTTATTAACAAAATGGGATTTTGCAATTATTTTTTAGTGGTATGGGATTATGTAAAATATGCAAAATTTCATGATATTTTAGTGGGACCAGGAAGAGGAAGTGCTGCTGGTAGTTTAGTTAGTTATACATTAGGAATTACTGATATAGATCCGATTAAATATAATCTTTTATTTGAAAGATTTTTAAATCCTGAGAGAATTACTATGCCTGATATAGATATTGATTTTGATTCAGAAAAAAGAAATGAAGTTATTGACTATGTTATTTCCAAATATGGTGAAAAAAAAGTGGCAGGAATAATTACTTTTAATACTTTAGGATCCAAACAAGTAATAAGAGATGTATCTAGAGTAATGAAAGTAGATAATAATTCTTCCGATTTATTAGCTAAAATGATTAAATATGACAAATTAGAAGATAATTATTTAAAAGATAATAAGTTTAAATTGATGATTGATTCTAACAATACTTATAAAAAAATATATAATATTGCTCTTAAATTAGAAGGACTTCCTAGACATATTTCTATTCATGCTGCTGGAATTGTAATGAGTAGGTATGATATAGATGAAACTATTCCTCTATATAAAAGTCAATTAGGAATGTATATAACTGGGTATTCAATGAATTATTTAGAAGATTTAGGACTATTAAAAATGGATTTTTTGGGTCTTAGTAATTTAACTTTAATAGACCAAGTTATTAAAGAAATAAATTTAAAAGAACATTTAAATATAACTTTTAATAGAATTCCATTAGATGATAAGAAAACTTATAATATATTTAAAAATGCTAATACTGATGGTATATTTCAATTTGAGTCTCCTGGAATGCGTACGTTTTTAAAAAAATTAAAACCTAATAATATTGAAGACTTAATTGCTGCAATTGCCTTGTATAGACCAGGACCAATGGATA
Organism: uncultured Bacilli bacterium; assembly: GCA_944359705.1. Taxonomy (GTDB): domain Bacteria; phylum Bacillota_I; class Bacilli_A; order RF39; family UBA660; genus CALVVX01. The sequence continues at coordinate 16,081 of CALVSZ010000023.1, forward strand.
ACATAGATACATATATAAGAAGAAAAGAAGGAAGAGAATCAATAGACTATATTCATAAAAACTTAGAAGAAATATTAAGGCCTACTTATGGAATAATTATATATCAAGAACAAATAATGCAAATAGCCCAAGTACTAGCAGGATATACCTTAGGAGAAGCAGATATTTTAAGAAGAGCAATGTCTAAGAAGAAAGAAGAAATACTTATAAAAGAAGAAACTAAGTTCATAGAAAGAAGCATAAATAATGGATACTCTAGAGAAGTAGCAAAAAAAGTATATGATTTAATACTAAAATTTGCTAATTATGGATTTAATAGGGCACACTCAGTAGCATACTCCATAATAGCATATAAAATGGCTTTTATAAAAACTTATTTTCTAAAATATTTTATGACAAGTTTACTTACAAATGTAATTGGAAGTGATACTAAAACCAAAATATACATAAGCGAATGTCGTGCTAATAATATTAAAGTTCTTCTTCCTAATATTAATATAAGTACTAATAAATATATATCAGTAAAAGATGGTATATTATGTCCTTTATCAATAATTAGAAATGTAGGTACAAGTATTACTAATCAAATTATTAAAGAAAGAGAAAAAGGAACTTTTATTGATTTTATAGACTTTGTTGTAAGAGTAGTTCCTTTAGGTATAAATAAAAAGACTATTACTTCATTAATTGAAGCAGGATGCTTTAATGAATTTTCTTATAATAAAAATACTTTAATAAGTAATTTAGATGAAATATTAAACTATGCGGAATTATCAAAAGATATAGGATTAATTGAGATAGAAAAGCCGGAAATTATTGTTTATGAGGAATACTCTAAAGAATATTTAGCTAATTTAGAATTAGAAACATTTGGTTTTTATTTGAATGAACACCCTATTAGTAAGTATAAAAAAATAGATGATATTAATTCTTTAACTATACCTAACTTATTTAATAAAAATATTACTATAATTTTAAAGATAAATAATATAAGAGAAATAATAACTAAGAGAAATGAGGTTATGGCGTTTATATTGGGTAGTGATGAATATGGATTAGTAGACTTAACTATGTTTCCTAAAATGTATGAAAAATATAAAAATATATCTGTAAATAATATAATTAAATTTTATGGCGTAGTTGAGAGAAGATATGATAGATATCAAATAATAGTTAATAAATTAGAAATTTTAGAAAAATAAAATGAAGTTATTGATTAATGCAATACTTCATTTTTTCTTCCCAATATAAATTATGAAATCGATAAACTAAATCTGATGCTTTGTTAAAAAAATCTTGATATTCTACATATCCTCTATTACTTAATATAACCAAAGTGTAAGGGTTTTCATCTAATACTAAAGTCATATCGTGAAGAGAAGTGCCACTCCAACCGGATTTACTAGCAACTTTTAAATTGTTATTATAATTAGTAATTACTTTCCAAGAATTAATAAAATAATTAATTAATTCATTACTATATTTGTTATTAGGATTAATATAATATTTATATAATTCTTCCATTACTATTGTTGCATCGTTAGCATTAATATTTCCCCATGCATTGTTATCTTTGTATATTGAACTAGCCCCTAAATTGCTCCAATAGGAATGGATATTGCTACTTTTAAATTTATTATTTAATATTAAATGGGCAATATTATCACTATTTATTATAGAATACTTAACTAATTCATGTATTGAATAATCTTTATCAGGGGGAGTGTCCTTTAAAACACCTGTCCCTTCAGTATAAAAGTTACTAGTATAAGTTAAAAAATCATCTAAATTAATATTTCCTTCTTCTGCTTTTTTATAAATATATAATGCTTCAGGTGCTTTTACAGTACTAGCAGCAAATATATCTTGACTACTATTATATGATAAGGAAAAACCTGTATACATATCTTTATATTTAAAAGCAAAGTTTAAATTATTTTCATTAAATAAATTCTCTAATTCATTTTTAATACTTATTAATTCACTAGTTAGTTCATCTTCTTTTAATGGAGTTTTTAAACAGTTTGTAATACCAAGTGCACCTTCTAAATTAACATTATCTATTTTGGGATATTCAATTTTTACGTAATTTTCTGATTTGGTAGCTATATTGTTTTCGATAGTATCAATCCTATTCTTAAAATAAATGGATTTAACCGTGGCATAGGAAGTAAAACAAAATGTTAAAAGTAATATAACTAAATTAATTGCTTTATTGCCAAATATTGTTTTAAACCCTAATAGAAAGTATTTAAAAAAACTACGTAATATTCTCATAAAAAACTCCTTTATTATAAGTAAATAGTAGCATATATACTTTATATAGTCAATTTGAAAACTAATAATAATTTAAATATATCTTTTTGTAAATATATTATTGATAACTATGTGATTAATAAAACAAAATGTCCGCTTTTTTCATAAGTATTTATAAAACAAAATGTCCTATTATAAAGTATCTA
>CALVSZ010000024.1 GCA_944359705.1 uncultured Bacilli bacterium
TTCATTTTTATCACCATTAGTATTATGACAAATTTCCTTATTTTTTATTCAATGACATTTATAAATATTAATTACAATATATAAATGAATATAGTATTATTTATATAAATATTATGATATAATAAATTATCTATTTTTTTCTCTCAAATTATCTAAGTACGATAATATATATTATGTTAAGTTCTATAAAATGAAAAGAAGAAGGCTACTTAATTAAGGAATTAAGCAAATTAGTAAACTCTTCTTCAATCTCTTTCAAACGGTTCAAAGTAGTAGCTTCATAACGCATAGTTAAATTAGGGCCTGTGTTAGATGCTCTAACAATTGCTGATCCATCATTAAAAATAGCTTTAACACCGTCAATAGTAATTATTTTATAATTTTTCTTTTGACAATAATCTTTAACTTTATCTACAATATCAAATTTTGTTTCGTCAGTAACCTTTCTTTTTAATTCTTTAGTACTATAATATTTATTTATGCCTTCTAATAATTCCGATACATTTTTATTCGTATTAGATAATATTTCTATTAATCTAAGCGCCGCATATATTCCATCATCATAACCTGGGAATCTATCTCTAAAGAAAACATGCCCAGAATATTCTCCAGAAAATGGAAAATCTCCTTCTACTGACATTGCCTTAGTATAAGAATTACCTGAACGATAACATACTGGTTCAATTCCTAATTTAATTAATTCGTCTTCTAAAACTTTAGAACATTTTACATCAAATAAGCCTCTTTTATTTTTAACTTTATTATATATATCACGCCATATAATTATCATATACTTATCAATTTCTATCATATTTCCTTTTTCATCAACTACCCCTACTCTATCACCATCTCCATCAAAACCTACCCCCAAATCTGCCTTAGTTTCTAAAACTTTCATTTTTAAATCTTTTAAATTTTCTTCAACACATGGATCTGGATGATGGTTAGGGAAATTGGGATCGGATTCTGTAAACAAAGGAACTGCTTCAACGTTATCTAATTTTGAAAAAATATCATTAGCAATAATACTAGTAGTACCATTGCCACAGTCAAAAACTACTTTTAACTTCCTACTTCCTAATTTTATATTACTACATAGTAAATTTATATAATCTTTCTTTATATCCTTATATGTTATATTTCCATTTCCATTAGTAAAATCTCTATTAATTATAGTATCATATAAATTATAAACATCGTCTCCATAAGCATTATGAATTCCATTATAGCTAAATTTAAACCCATTATATTCTTTAGGGTTATGAGAAGCGGTTATCATTACGCCACATTTTATGTTATATAAGTCCCAACCATAATAATACATTGGTGTAGTGACTAATCCTAAACGTGTTACATTAATACCAGACTCAATTATTCCCTTAACTAAATTTTTTTCAATAATTGGAGAAGAACTTCTATTATCGTAGCCTACTAAAGTATCTGTTTTCCCTAATTTTTTTAAATTACTACCAAAAGCTCTTCCGATTAAATAAGAAATTTCTTCGTCAATATCTTCTCCATAAATTCCTCTAATATCATATTCTCTGAACATTAATTTATTTAATTTCATATAATCCCTCCTAATTATTTATTATTTTTATATTCTGGATGAAATAATTGATAATTTTCTTTTAATACATCATTACTTAAATTTGTATATATTTGAGTAGTTGATAAATTAGAATGTCCCAACATAACTTGAATGCTTCTTAAATCAGCACCATTATTAAGTAAATGTGTAGCAAATGAATGCCTAAGCATATGGGGTGTAACTCTTTTATCTATTTGTTTGTCTTTACAAATATTATTTAATATAAACTCAAAACCTTGTCTTGTCATTTTCTTTCCATGATTATTTAGAAATATAAATTCTGTTAAATATTGTTTTTTTAAAAGTTGTCGATATTCTTCGATATATATTTTTAAAAAATAAGCACATAAATCACCATAAGGAACAACACGTTCTTTATTACCTTTTCCAATGCATCTTACAAAGTTATTATTTAAATCTATATCTTTTAACTCTAATGAACAAACTTCACTTACTCTAAGTCCTGTTGCGTACATAAGCTCAAGCATTGCTTTATTTCTATAATCAAAAGGCGTTTCTAACTTCAAATCTAATAGAAATTCAATTTCTTCAATAGACAAGACATTGGGCAATTTCTTTCGCAATTTTGGTAAGGAAATTTTTAATGAAACATTATTTATTTGATAAAATTTATATAGATATTTATGAAATTGTTTTATTGCTACAATTTTCCTAGAAAGTGAAGAATTTTTAATATTATTTTCATTTAATTTACTTAAATAAGATAAAATATTATCTTCACAAATATTTCTATAATCTTTATTTGATAACTCAATAAATTTCAAATAATTAATAATATCATATAAATATGAATTAATTGTATTTTCTTCTTTATGTTTTTCTGTCATTAAATATATTTGATATTTATCAATAATTTCCTTATTGGCACTACTTAAAGATATTTTATTAATGTCTATCATATTAACTACCCTACTTCATTATAACATATTTATCTAATGTTTACAATTTTATATCTATTTGATAAAATAATTATACAGGTGATTATATATGCAAACATTATTAGCAGATAAAATGCGACCTCAAAAAAAAGAAGATATAATTGGGCAAAAGCATCTATTTGGCGATAATAAAATACTAACTAATTGGATTAATAATAAAAGACTATTTTCTATTATTTTGTATGGTAAACCAGGAATTGGTAAAACATCTATAGCAAATGTTTTAACTAACGAGTTAAATTTAAAATATCGCTCATTAAACGCAGTTATTAATAACAAAAAAGATTTTGACGGGGTAATTGAAGAAGCAAAGATGTATAATGGCATTGTGTTAATTATGGATGAAATTCATAGATTAAATAAAGATAAACAAGATTTACTACTTCCATATTTAGAAAATGGACTAATTACATTAATTGGTATGACTACTTCTAATCCATATCATAGTATTAATCCTGCTATTAGAAGTAGATGTCAATTAATTGAACTTAAAGATTTAACAAAAGATGACATTATATATGCTTTAAAACAAGATAAAATTAAAGAATTATTACCAAATATTATAATAGATAGTGAATGTTATTCAATTATTGCAAGATATGCAACTTATGATTTAAGAACTGCATATAATTTATTAGAAATTGCTTATTTTACAACTGATAATCAACATATTACTATAGAATTATTAAAAAATATTGTCCAAAAAAATAACGTATTTGTAGATAAAAACGAAGATGGATATTATAATTTATTAAGTGCTTTCCAAAAGTCGATACGAGGAAGTGATGTTAATGCAAGCATCCATTATTTAGCAAGACTTTTAGAAAGTGATGATTTAGAATCCGTTTGTCGCAGGTTATCCGTTATTACTTATGAAGATATAGGACTTGCTAAACCAGAAATATGGTCAAGTATTGAAGCTGCTATTAATTCTGCATTAAGGCTTGGGATGCCGGAAGCTAGAATTCCATTATCTGCAGCAGTTATTGCTCTTGCTCTATCACCTAAATCAAATAGCGCTGAAATTGCAATTGATAATGCAATTAACGATATTAGATATGGTAAGACCGGTGATGTTCCAGTTCACTTACATAATGGATGCGAACAATATAAGTATCCTCACGACTATCCAAATGATTATGTAAAGCAACAATATTTGCCAAACGAAATAAAAGATAGAATTTATTATATTCCCAAAAACAACACAAATGAAAAGTTATTAAAAGCAGTAATAGACAATTTAAGCAAAATTAAATAAGACATATGTCTTATTTTTTTCGTATTCTTTTTTTATGCTTATTTATTTGTTTACTTAATAAAATGTTATTATATATATCACTTTCGATTTTTTCTCTATTTTGTGGATTAAAGTTATATGTAGATAATGGTTTATTTAAACATTGATTTAAATCATCTTTTAAATTTTGTGATTTCTTTAATTGCTTGTTTAATGATTTTCTATTGTTAAAATATTTACACATAAAGTCAATACAATTTCTAAATTGCTCATCATCTTTAATCATAAATTCTTGACCATCACGTATTAGAGCATAAGTTTTTGTATTGTAAATTTCTTGTTCTTTGTTTTTTAATTTAAGTAATTCATTTACCAAATAATTAATAGCAAAATTATTATTTTCTTTTTTTGTTTTATTTTTTATAAGATCTTTTATGAGGAATATAACACTAGTAAAAGTTGATAAACTAGTAATGATTGGAATTAAAGTAAGTATATTTATAGATTTAGAAATAGCTAAAATACCAAAAAAAGCAAATGTTATGATATTTAATAAAATCAATCTTATTACAAAAAATATTACACTTGTCAAATTTAAATAAAGATTTTCTTTTACTAATTCTTTGACAATTTCTTCTACATACTCTTGATTATTTATTATTGTGGCAGTATCTATTACATTAACATCGTTAATTGGCAATTCTATTTTTTGATTTTTATCATCATAAATATATGCTTTCCCATTTTCTCCTGTAATTTTTGTAAACATTTATTATCCCCCCATATCAATTACTTTATTTATAACATAACTAGAGCAAAGTAATCCTGCAGTTGCACATACAGTATTCATAGTTAATACTTTACTATTATTAGTTTTTATCGGTCGCTCTTCAGAAGAAACAACCCATATTTTGGAATTTATATTATTTTCTTTTGCAAATTTTCTTAACCTTTTTGCTAATGGATCGTATGAAGTATTTTTTAATTCACATATTTTAAGTAAAGAGGAATTTAATTTATTTCCAGTACCCATTGATGAAATAAAATCTATATTATTTTTTAAACATTTTAATATTATTTGTTCCTTTACTTTAATATCATCACAAGCATCAATTAAAAAATCTATATTATATTTAAAAATATCTTCAATGTTATCGCTAGTTAATTTATAATCAATAATATCAACATTAACATCTTTATTTATATCATGAATTCTATCTTTCATTACTTCTACTTTTTTCTTACCAATAGTTTTGTCCGTTGCAATTATTTGTCTATTCTTGTTAGTGATATCTACTATATCAAAGTCAACAATAATAATATTATGAATACCGGCTCTAATTAATGATTCAACGGCATATCCCCCTACTCCACCAATTCCAATTACCATAACAGAAACTTTTTTTAATCTTTCAAATTTATCTTTTCCTATTAATTCTATTTCTCTTTCAAACATAACTTCTCCTGTACGTATTATTCTATCTTAAAATTAAAAAAAATGCAACAAAAAAAGCCAAAGAAACGGCTCTAATTAGATAAAACCCGCGCGTTTCACACAGGTGGTAAATCACAGCAAATTAATTAGGATTCTTATATAATAATAAGCATTCAACACATAATAAGCATTAGATTCCCTAAATATCTATTTAGTCGGTTTTATATACAGAAACCGTATTCTCTAGCTGATTTAATTATATCATAAATAATTAGTTATTATATATAATTAACCCAAAATTAACTTTTTTCTTTTGTTGTATTAGGATTTACATTGAACATAGAATTAAAAATATTAATATCAGCATTGGGGTTGCCCTTAATTAATTCTTCTATTAATTTCTTTATTTCTTTCCTTTTTCCTAAATTCTTTTGTGTAGTACCGCAAGCGCAATCTAGAAAATTAATTTGTGAATATTTACTCCAGCTAATTATATCTTTTTCTTTTACATAATAAAGAGGCCTTATTAATTTCATATTTTCAAAGTGATCACTACTTAATATAGGAAGCATACCAGAAAATTGACCATTATATAATTGATTTAATAAAAGAGTTTCTATAACATCATTAAAATGGTGGCCTAATGCTATCTTATTACAACCATTTTTCTTAGCGTAATCATATAAAGCTCCCCTACGCATCCTAGCGCATAAATAACACTTATTGGTATTAGTTTTTGAAATAATATCAAATATATTTGAATCAAAAATATTTAGATCAATATTTAAATGTTTGGAAATGTTTAAAATTTTTTGGAAATTTTCCTTACTATATCCTGGATTCATTAATATAAAACATAGTTCAAATTGTTTTTTATTATGTTTTTTTAATTCTTGCATGCATTTTGCTAATAAAAAACTGTCTTTGCCTCCGCTTATGCATACGGCGATTTTATCCCCATCTTTAATTAAATCAAAATCGTTTATTGCTTTTACAAATTTTCTAAAAATTTCTTTTCGGAATTTTTTTATTATTGATTTTTCAATATCTTCTATTTTAATCATAGCTTCCTCCCCACAATATAAATATTGTAATACATAATTTGACCATAGTCAATTTTTAAAATCATGTTTACTTTATAAATTCTATATGCTATAATAATAAAGTAGAAAGTAGAATTCTATAAATAAAAAGGGAGGTATGTGTATGCAAGATACATATGAAATTAAAGATGTAAACGCTCTAGAGGAAAGTGCTGGTAATTTAGCGACGTATTCACAAAATTTAGTTAATAACACTAATAGTTTAAGTTATATATTAGAAACAGTTAATGGTTTATGGCAAAATGAAAATGGACAAGATAAAGCTAGTTATGTCAGTACTTTAAATGAATGCATTAAAGAAATTAAAGAAACAATAATTCCAACATTAAATAGATATGTTGAGACTATGAATACATTAGCAGCGTCTACTAGAACTACACAAAGTAATACTGTTGATAATACACAAACAGAAGCACCTGTTTAGGAAGGACTTATTATGTATATTGAAATAGATGAATTAAAAAGAATTTATGCTAGAGCAACTGATGTACAAACTGATATTAAAAAGCTTTTTAACAGTGTTAACGACACTTTAAATGAATTATGTGAAAATGTGCGTTCTACTTCTTTAACATCTTCTACAGAGAAATTGAAAAATGCTTTAATTGCTATATCATCAGAAGTAGATAATAATACTATTTTAGTAAATGAATTTTTAAATCAACAAGTTAATAAATACAGTGAAATTAATGTTGATACCAAAGCAGAGATAGATGCTTTAATTGCAGATATTAATTCAAATATTGGTTAAAAAAGATGACTTTATGTTAGTCATCTTTTTATTTTAAATTGAGATATAATAATTCCAAAAGTATAAATTATTGCTAATAATAAAATCCAAACACCAATTATTGGTATAAAAGTAGATAATTTTATTATTAAGATTCCTATTAAGTATGTAATATTTTCTTTTTTAATATATTTATTTAAATATTTATTACCAATATAACATCCTATTATAATTGGAGAAATATATATGATAATCAAATATAAAATTAAACTTATAATACCTACTATTGTACCAATAGAAGACAATAACAATAGAATAGATACTAAGGGAATTAAAATAGCTCCTAAAATACCTTTTACTAATATAGAAGTAGTTTTGTCTTTTCCTTTTAATAATCTAGAATATAATTTTGGCACTAATAAATAACTAATAATAAATAGAATCAATGTATTTAGTATTTTTGTTAGTATATTTTTTATGTAATTAAAAATAGTTTCTTTATTGCTTTTATTATCTTCATATATAATAATATTTTCATTATTTAAATTTTCAGAAATATGCACTTTAGCAGATTTATTATAAGATAGTTTACCCATAATTGCTGAATTATCAGTAATTTCAATATTTTTAGAATCAATTGTAATATCACCAGCTATTTGAACACTATCTATTTTTACATTATCAGAAACTATTTTAACATTTCTATTAATTAAACCAGAAATTTCAACATTATTACCATAAATTATAATATCTCTTTCTATATTAGAGCTTTCATTTAATATAATATTATTTCCAATAATAAAAGCATCTGTTATTTTACCATTAACTGTAATATCTTGACCACTAATTAGGGCATAGCTCATATTGGAATTAAGATCAATTTTATCACCTAAAATAAAAGCAACACCATCTATTTTATTATTTATATTAATATTAAATCCACTAATTAATACACTACCATTAATATCATAATCAACCAAAACATTATTACCATTAATTATTTTTGAATTAATATCCTCTGCTTTTACACTTATAGTTCCTATAAAAAATAATAACCCAATTATAATAAATAAGCTTTTATATTTCATTTTAACCCTCCTTTAAATTTTTAACATTTTATATACTTCTATCTTTTATTCCCTCAATTTTTAAATCAATATCACTACGAAAATATTTAAATGTCGCTATTAAAATAATGGCAACAGGAATAGATACAACAATTCCTATGAAACCTCCCAATATTCCCCCTGCAAATACTGCAAAAATACTAACTAATGGATGAATGTTATTTGTCTTCCCATATATTTTAGGGGCAATTATATAACTATCAATTTGTGGGCATATTAGACATACAAGTAATGTAAGAAAGAATAATTTTGGACTTATTACAGATGCTACTAAAAGTGCAATAATATTAACTACAAGTCCTCCAAATATTGGAATGATGCTTGAAAAAGCAGTTAAAATACCAAATATTAAATAGTTTGGATGCCCTATTATAAATAATATAGTTGTATACTCTATAAATTGAACTAAAATGTTTTTACCTAATCCACTAAAATAATTAGTAACTTCAATATCTAAAGTTTTAATATACTTATAAAACTTTCTATTTCTTTTTGAAAAGTTTTTCTTTATAAAAAATCTTATTTTATCCATATCTACCAATAAATATATTGAAACAAAGATAATAATTATAACAATAGTACCAACATTAATTGTAGAATTTAATATATTAATAGCACCATCTGATATATAGGTTCCTAAACTTTTAATGATATTTGAAGTTATATCCGTAATTGATGACTGAAGTAATCCTAAATTAATTTCATATTTATTTGATAAATCAGTTAATAAAGTTGAAATATTTCCTAATAACAATAATACTTGATCATATATCATTGGGACTAAGAGAATAATAATAGAAACAACAAATCCTAAGGTCAATATACAAACTAATAAGTTAGCAAACCATTTAGGAAATCCAGTCTTTTCTAATTTTTTTACTAACGGGTATAAAGCATATGCAATAGCAAATGATAGTAAAAATGGTAATATTATTTGCCAAATTTTACTGACAATTCCAATCCACAAACCTCTTACCATATATAGTAAATATATACCTGCTAAAATAATTACTATATTAACTAATTTATAGTTTAATTTATTTTCTCTCATCTAGATTCTCCTTTTCTAACAATATTGTTATTGGCCCGTCATTAACAATATTTACTTCCATTTCTGCTCCAAATATTCCTGTTGCAAGTTTAATATTTTTATCTTTCAATTTACTATTGAATATATTATATAAAACAGAGGCTTCATTTCCATTTAATGCCTTAACATAACTAGGTCTTCTTCCGCGTGTAGTATCAGCATATAAAGTAAATTGACTAATTGATAATATACTACCTGAAATGTCTAATAATGATTTATTCATAATTCCATTTTCATCATCAAAAATACGCAAATTAAGTATTTTATCTATCATATAATCAATTACTTTTTCATTATCATTATACGTAAAACATACGAGTAATACCATACCATAATCAATTTCTCCATAAACTTTATTATCAATTATTACCTTAGAATTTTTTGACCTTTGAACTAATACACGCATTATTTCATCAACCTCTCTACTTCACTTACATATGATAGATTGCTTAAATCAACAATAAATTTATTTAATTTTTCAACATTTTCAACTAAAACTGTCATTGTATAAATTTTATATTCACCTTTACTAATTGTAAATACACTATCAATAGTAATATTATCAGAAGCGGCTTTTGTAATAATATTTAATAAATTATCATTATTAGTTGTGCGAACAATTAAATCAGTACTAAATTTTTTACTTAATTCATTATTCCATTTTACTGATACTAGTCGCTCATCAATATCAGCAATATTTTTACAACAAGTTCTATGAACAGAAATACCTGCACCTTTAGTTATATAACCAATAATTTTATCACCAGGAATAGGATTACAACATCCACTTAATTGAACTTTAATATCAGGAAGTCCTTCAACTAAAACTTCATTTTTATTGTTTGCTTGTTTATAATTAGTTTCATTTATTTTATCAATCAAACTTTCTTGGGGTTCTTCTTTTTTAGAAATAAATTTAATAATTGATAGTGGTGTTCTTTTTCCGGATGCTATTTCTATATATAAATCATCAATATCCTTTAACTTATACTCGTTTAATAAAATATCAATATTCTTATTACTTAAAATTTCATTAATTGATAAGTTATTTTTCCTTATTTCCTTTTCTAATAAGTCATTTCCCTTTTCAATCAAATCATTTTTTTCTATTTTACTATAAAAAGACTTTATTCTACCTTTGGCTTGAGTTGTAATTACAAAATTTAACCAATCCTTATTTGGACCTTTAGAAGCATTAGATGTATTTATTTTAATAATATCACCGGTATGTAAAACATAATCTAGTGGAACAATATTATCATTAACAATGGCTCCTACCATCTTGTTACCTACTTCACTATGAACTTTGTATGCAAAATCAACAGTTGTAGCACCTTCAGGCAATTCGATTACATCACCTTTAGGAGTATAAACATATATGGAATCATTTGTTAATATATCATTTTTAATACTACTTATAAATTCTTCTGGAGTATTAGTTTCCTGATTTAATTCAATAATACTTCTAAAAATTTGTAATTTTTGCTCCATCGCGTCCTTACTGGCTTTAGCACCGTCTTTATGTTCTTTATATGACCAGTGAGAGGCTATACCATATTCAGCAATTTTATCCATTTCATAAGTTCTAATTTGGATTTCAAATAATTTACCATCAATTCCAAATACCGTTGTATGAAGTGATTGATATAAATTAGTTTTTGGCATTGCTATATAATCTTTAAATCTTTTTGGCACTGGTTTATATTTTGAATGAATAAGACCTAAAGCTAAATAACATTCTTGCTCGGTATTAACAAAAACTCTTAGTGCTAAAATATCATATATATCATTAAATTTTTTACCTTTATTTAATTTATTATATATGCTGTATATACTTTTACTGCGTCCTTTTATTTCGTGATTTATTCCATGCTCTGTTAATAAGTCTGATACATCATTTAACATCTTATTAACAGAACTATCTCTTTCACTTTTCTTTTCATTTAATTTTTCAACAATATCAAAATAAGCATCTGGTTTTAAATATCTAAGTGATAAGTCTTCTAGTTCACTTTTTATTTTATTAATTCCCAATCTATGTGCAACAGGTGTTAATATTTCTAAAGTTTCTCTTGCCTTCTTTTTTTGCTTTTCTGGAGACATTACATATAATGTACGCATATTATGAAGTCGATCAGCTAATTTTATTATAATAACTCTAACGTCTTCTGATAAACCAACTAAAATTTTTCGTTGATTGGCAGCTACTTGCTCACTATCACTACTAAATTTCAACTTATTAATTTTAGTAACACCATCAACTAACATCGCAATATCACTACCGAATAATTTTTCTAATTCTTCTTTAGTTGAGTCAGTATCTTCAATAGTATCATGAAGCAAGGCAGCACATATACATTTAGCATCAGCTTTGATATCAATTAAAATATAAGCTACATTTAATGGATGATATATATAATCTTCTCCAGATATTCTTTTTTGACCAAAATGTTTATTTATGGCATACTGATAACATTCCCTAATTAATTTTATATCTTCTTCATTATCATTATATTTTTTAAATTCATCTATTAACTCATCTATTGTTAATAATTTTGTTCTAATTCCCATACTTTCATCTCACAATCAATCTATAATAATTATATAACAAAAGTAAAGTTTTTAAAAGAAAAAACGGTATAATTTCTTAAACCGTTTTAAATAAATTAAAGTTTGTATTTTATATAACGGAACAAATCACTTACTATCTTGGCGATATCTTTTAATGAAATCTTCTTTATATTGCAAAAAAGTATCATTTTTTATTGACTCTCTAATATTTTCAGTAATTTTTATTAAAAATCTTAAATTATGAATTGATAATAACCTTTGCCCTAATGTTTCGTTAGCTATTATTAAATGCCTAATATAAGCTTTAGTATAATTCTTACAGCATTCACAATCACAGTTTTCATCAACTGGAGTAAAGTCTTCTTTATATTTAGCATTTTTTAAATTTATTTTCCCATCTAACGTAAAAGCATGACCATGCCTTGCTAATCTTGTTGGAAGTACACAATCAAACATATCAATTCCTCTTAATACACCTTCAAAAATATCAGTTGGTTCGCCCACTCCCATTAAATATCGAGGTTTACCCTTTGGTAAATATTTAACACCATAATCAATCATCTTCATCATAGTGTCTTTATCTTCTCCAACGGAAGTACCGCCAATTGAATAACCATCAAAATCTAATTTTACAGTTTCTTTTGCACTATATTCTCTTAAATCTTGGAATTCTCCACCTTGAACTATACCAAATAAGCTTTGTCTTGAATTATTATGAACTTCTTTTCCTCTTTTAGCCCAACGAAGTGTTCTTTCAACACTTTTTTTCATATATTCATAACTAACCGGATAAGGTGGGCATTCATCAAAACTCATGGCAATATCACTATCTAGTTTATTTTGAATCTGAATAGATTTCTCAGGAGTTAACAAAAGATTTTCTCCATTTAAATGACTTTTAAATTTAACACCTTCTTCGGTTATATCTTTAGGCTTTGCAAGAGAAAATACCTGAAACCCACCACTATCAGTAAGAATTGGACCATCATAATTCATAAACTTATGTAATCCACCTGCTTTATCTATAATATCTTCGCCTGGTCTTAACCATAAGTGATAAGTATTACCTAAGATAACAGCCGAGTTTATTTCCTTTAATTCACGATAATCTAATGTCTTTACGGTAGCTTGAGTTCCTACTGGCATAAACATAGGTGTTTCGTATGTACCATAATTAGTTTGGAGTTTACCATAACGTGCACCACAATTTTTATCTTGATGGATTAATGTATATTTTATTTTCATAAATATTCCTCATTTCTCCTAGATTATACCAAAAAAAAAGAAAAAAAGAAAGTACCAAGTACTTTCTCTACTTAAGAATTAACAGAACTAGCTATGCTTATTATTTTAGCTGCAGTTATATTATTATTGTTGCAGCTATTATATCCATCGTATAATGATAAATTAGAAACTCCTGATAAATCATTTCTATCTAATACATAATTACCATTACTATCTAAAGTAGGAATTTTATATTTGATAGCTCCTTCTTGTAAAACTATTAAAGCATTGTTAGGTAGATATGAATAACAAGTTTTAACTCCCGTGCTATCAGTTATTTCAAAAATATATTTTCCACGAAAACTTGTAATATATGAATCAATTGGTTCATCAACAATTTTTTCTTTTAATTCTACTTCTTCATTTATAGTAGTATTTAAGTCGGTTAATCTATTTATTCTGGTTTTTAAAACTAATAATAAAGAAGAAATAATCATTAAAAACATAATTAATACAAAATATAATATACCTGTTATAGCAAATCCCTTGTTATTCAATCTCATTTTATCAATCTCCTAGTACGTAATTACTTCTTTTTTGATATTATCATTTAATTTAGAAGCGTTTTTTTCACTAATTACAATGGTATCTACATTACCATCAGAAATATAACGTTTATTTTTTAGTAATTTAAAAACCATTTCAATATCAAATTCTACTCCATTATTATCATATGCCCTACAACGTTTTAAAAAAGTAGGATCAAAATTAACATCAAAAGGAGAATATTCAGCATCCCATCCTACACGAAGAGCTGCTTTAGTTTCATAAGTAGAGTTATCATAGGTAGAATTTAGTACATACTTAAAATTTGCATGTTCTTTATTATATGGACTACCAAATGGTAAAGCAATTATGTTTACATATTGACCAGGAATTATTTCATCTAACTGTTTGTATACAGAAACTATTTCCTTATTAACTTGATCTGAACTTGACTTTTTAATATCCAAATGATTTTCAGTATGATTTCCTACATCGTAACCATTTTCTACTAACCATTTTAATATTTTTTCATTGTATTCGGGTTGATTAAATAATCCACCATTTACAAAGAATGTCGCTGTTACGTTATAATCAGGATATTTTTCTTTAAAACTTTCAAGTATTCCTACAGCACAATTTTCATCAATGATTAAATCACCATTCTCATCTAATCCTTTTACTTTAAAATTGTTTTCATTCCCATCATCAAATGTTAAAATAATTGGACTTTTACCATATTCTACGTCAATATTACCATCAATATAATCGGTAAGTCTAATCATTCTATACCCATTCTTATAATAAAATTCCAAATCTTCTCTAAAAGCTTCAGTAGTTCTATTATATCCATCTTTATCAACATTACCACCTGTGTAATTAGTATCGTCAGATTTCATATTAACAATTCCATGATACATCATAATAGGAACTGTCCCCAACTCATTAATTCCATCAGTTTTTAATTTTTCCTTATCAAGTTTTCCTAATGAAATAACAACTTCTAAAATATCTCCCTTATTAATTGTCTCTCCTACTTTAATATTTTGAGATATTACCTTGTCTTTATCTTTTTCATCATTATATTCATATTTGATTTTTAATTGCAATCCATGTTCTTGAGCAAAATCATTAGTTTCTTTTAAATCCCTTAAATGAACCATCTGGATTGTATTATCAGTTTTTGTTTTATTATCAGAATTACTTATAAATCTAGTTGCAACTAAAACTATTCCTATTATTAAAACTAAAATTATTAAACATACTATTATACGATCATATCTTATTTTCTTTTTTTTCTTCATACAACATTCTCCTACTTTCTTAAATTATAATACATATAATTATTTTTTTCAATAAAATTTAAAATATTACAAAAAAAGACTAATTAAATAACTTATATTAGTTAATTAATCCTATTTTATTTAAAGGCCATATTCTAAATACTGCTTTTCCTAAAATATCTTTTTCCTCAATAAAGCCATTTACTCTACTGTCTGCTGAAATGGTTCTATTATCTCCCAAAACAATATATTTCCCTTCTGGTACCTTATTATAATTACAATTATCAATGGTATCTTTTATTAAACAAATATCCTTAACATCGAAATCATTAGTTTCATTTTTGGCGTAAATATCTTCAACTCTTTCACCATTAATAAACAACATATTTTCTCGATACTCAATTTCATCACCAGGAAGACCTATTACCCTTTTTACAACTTTCTCTTCCCCTTTATCAATAACCACAATATCAAATCTTTTGATATCAGACACTGCATATGTGATTTTACTTAAAAGCAATAATTCATTATCATGTAGAGTATCTTCCATAGAAGAACCATCTACTTCTACAGGAGTTATAATAAATGTTCTAAGTAATATAACAACTACAATTATTATTATGTAAGGAATTATCTCTTTTATAATTTTTTCCATTTTTATTCCTTCTTTCAAAAAAGATAATAAATTCTACATTTATTATCTTGCTTCTTTCATTTTGTATTGTCCTTTTCTTGTTCTTAAGAAGTACAATTTTGCACGTCTTGCAACACCTTTTTTTACGATATTGATATATGCAATATTAGGACTATTTACTGGGAAAGTTTTTTCTACACCTACACCATATTTAGTGCTTCTAACTGTAAAAGTTTCAGATACCCCTTCGCCTTTACGTGAAATTACAACTCCTTCAAAATTTTGGATTCTTTCTTTTTCTTTACCGCCTTTTGTTTCAATAATTTTACATCCTACTACTACTGTATAACCTACTCTAAATTCTGGTATATTAGGATTTATTTGCTTAGCAGTAATTTTGTCAATTAAATTCATTTTATTCATCACCTTTCTATAACCAGCAATCATTAATATAAAATAAGCGGATTGCTTTTTTGACATATCTAATAATAACATATTAACATATAAAATGCAATAGATTAATAATGCTATTTATTTTTTCTTACAACTTGGTAATAATTTTTCAAGTATTTTTCTACTAGATTCATATTCTCTATATTTTTCTTCCTCATTTATAAATTTTATTGCAGCATTATTAATAATAACTCTAATTTCTTCTTTTGATTTATTATATAATTTAGCTATAGTTTTTAATGTATATGAAGTATTATTGTAAAACCCTATGTAAAAAAGTAATATCATGGCATGATCAACTTCTAAAATTTTAAAGATAAAAGCTAAATCAGAGTTTTTAATCATGTAATGTAATTTTGTACAATCCTCTTGGGTTAAGACATCATTTACCACTTCATCTTCAATACTTCCTAACATCCTTCTTATTTTTGGTAAAATAATATTAAAATATTTTTTTGTTTCATTTGCTGTTAATCCAGTATAACATAAATTAGCTATTTGTTGTTCCCTTTTTTTAATAAGTTCTATATAATTCATTGGTAGAGACATTATGCATTTATCTACATTACTCTTATCATGATCAATAAAAGTATCATAAATGCTAATGGCTCTATTTTGGGCTTTTACAACTGCTATTTCATTATTAATATTATTTCTAATTCTAGGAATAACTCTACTATATAGTATTGTTTTATCTTCTTTAGTAATATTAGCAGTACAAGTAGGATTAGTAAAATCATTACCCCAAGCTAAATGAACTAATTCAATATCTTTTTTTTCATCTAATTTACTGATCCCTAAAGCCACTAATTCTTCTTTAGTATTTGGACATAATTCATATATACTTTTAGGATTTGAGCCACTTATTTTATTTTTTTTTTTTACATAAGGAACATTTGTAGAAGTACTACCTTCTATTCCAAGTTCAAATAAGATATTAGGATTAGCTTTTAATTTATTTTGCATTTTTCTAATCATTTTGTTTTCTACTTGTCTAACTCTTTCCCTTGTAATTCCATAAGTTTGGGCAATTTCTTCTAATGTATGAGTTCGACTTTCTCCACCTATGCCAAAACGTTTATACATTATTTTAACGTCTCTTTCATTTGAACTGCACATATCTAATAATTTATAGATTCCAAAAGCCATTATCTTATTAATAACTTTTGTATCAACAGATTCTTCTTCACTTGGGACAAATTCGCCAATCTCACTATCTTCTTCTTCCCCGACATAACTATTTAAGCTACCAACATCTAATTCGTATTTTTGAATTTGTCGTAATTCATCCACTGTAATTCCCATTCTATCTGCAATAAGTGCAGAACTTGGTTCTCCCATAACTATTTGTTCTAATTCATTTCTTACTTTTTTATATAAAGATAATTTCTGCCCAAAATAAACAGGAACCTTTAATGTTCTACTTTTATCAGCAATTGATCTAGTTATTGCCTGTCTAATCCACCATGTAGCATATGTTGAGAATTTACATTTTTTTTCTAAATCAAATTTGTCTATGGCACGAAGTAAACCTAAATTCCCTTCTTCTAATAAATCTAATAATTCTTCTCTATTTTTACTATAATTTTTAGCTATGGAAACAACTAGTCTTAAATTATGTTCAGCTAGTTTTTCTTTAGCCTTCATATCACCAGCATTAAATCTACTAAATAAATCACGTTCTTCTTCTATAGTTAATACTGGTATTTTTATACTATTCAAGTATAATTTTAAAATATCAATTGAATCAGTTTTATCAAAGTAGTAATCTTCATTATCTCTATCAAAAACTTCAATATCAATATTTTCTCTTTCTTTATTATCATTAGTAGATTCCATATTGTTAATCATACAATAATAATCAATTAAAGATACTACAAAACCGTTTGAAGTAATTTTATTAAATTGGTTACTTTCAATTAATGTAGCATTTTCTTCTACAATTTTTTTTACTGCTTTATTAATTCCTAAATTTCTATCAATTAATTTACCAACAAGGTCTGCATCCATAGTAATACCTAAATTTTTAAAAAATAAATAAATATTATTTAAAGAAGCAATACAAGTTTTTGAATCTGAATCTATATCAATTAATGAAGATAAATGTGCATTTATTTTATCAAAGACTTTTTCTTCTTGATATTGTTTTAATAAAATACTATTTAATTCTTTTCTTAATTGATTTGAAAACACTCTTTTTATTTTTAGTAAATCAACTTCATTTGTAGTTGCATATACCTTCAAATGTTTTTGCAATATTTCTCTAAACTCCTCTTCTGACAAATCAATCATAAAATAATCTTTTTTAATTTTGTATCCCATATTAGTTAGGACCTGCAATAATTCTTTTTCTTCCATAATACCACCCATTTCTTTTTGCGACGCACTTTATAATAGCACTTTTTCGAATAAAATGCAACAAAAATAAATTAAAAAT